>MIAA01000053.1 GCA_001830425.1 Rhodospirillales bacterium RIFCSPLOWO2_02_FULL_58_16 | reverse complement strand
TATAGGCTCGGGAGAGTGACCACCGGAATTACGCTATGTGGTTCATAAAACGGTGCTTTCTCTTTCGGTGCTTTCTAGGCGTTCAGTTCCATCATCTTGGTAAATCTCTCAAACAGGTAACGGCTGTCTTGCGGTCCGGGGGAGGCTTCGGGGTGGTATTGGACGGAGAAGGCGGGTTTGCCCTCTACCCGGATGCCCTCCGGGGAGCCGTCAAACAGAGAAACGTGGGTCTCGATGACGCCCTTGGGTAAGCTGCCGCGATCAACGACGAAGCCGTGGTTCTGGCTGGTGATCTCCACTTTTCCCGTCTCCAGGTCTTTGACCGGATGGTTGGCGCCCCGGTGGCCCATGTGCATCTTGTGAGTGGAGCATCCCAGCGCCAGGGCCATCAACTGATGGCCGAGGCAAATGCCGAACAGCGGAGTCCCTGACTCCATCACCGCCTTGATCATGGGCAGGGCATATTCCGCCGTAGCCGCCGGATCGCCGGGGCCGTTGGACAGGAACACGCCGTCCGGCTTGCGTCCCAGCACTTCCTCAGCCGAAGCGGAGGCCGGCACAACGGAGACGGCGCATCCGGCGGCGGCCAGACAGCGCAGGATGTTGCGCTTGGCTCCGAAATCGACGGCGACCACATTAAAGCGCGGATGTTTCTGACTGACGTAGCCGCCCTTGATGGACCATTCGCCTTCGTCCCACCATTCGTAGGGTTCAAGGCAGGTCACTTCCTTGGCCAGATCCATGCCCGCCAGTCCCGGCCAGGCGCGGGCCATGGTTTGCAGCGAGTCCGTGTCGATATTCTCGTCGGGCAGATGGATCAGCGCGCCGTTGGGCGCTCCGCCGTCGCGGATGCGCCGGGTCAGCCGGCGGGTATCGACGCCGGCCAGGGCCACCAGATTGCGGGCCTTCAGCCAGACGTTGAGATGCTTGGCGGCGCGCCAGTTGGAAGGCTCGGTGATGGGGCTGCGCAAAACGCAGCCGCGTACCGCCGGCGAGCGGGACTCGATGTCTTCCGGGTTGGCGCCGACGTTGCCGATGTGGGGGAAGGTAAAGGTGATGATCTGCCCGGCGTATGAAGGATCAGTAAGAATTTCCTGATAGCCGGTGATGGAGGTGTTGAAACAGACCTCGCCGACCGCCACGCCGACGGCGCCCAGTCCTTGTCCCCAATAAACCGATCCGTCAGCCAGAACCAGAGCGGCGTCCGCTTGCGGCGGACGAACGGCCTTTGGGGCCGGTAGATGAGGGGCGGCTTCGGCGGACATGGGCGGCGTGTCCTTAAATACTGGCGCGTCCCGTTAAGACAACGGGTTTAAGGCGTCGCTCGGATGTCTAAAGCAAAAGCCGTGCCGTCGTCAATATCTTATTGACGTAAAAATGTTGTTTTGTTTCAGTGGGTTACGCAGAATCAATCAGTTGCATTGCGCGACTTGATTAGGTATGATCCTCGCTTTCCCGGAAATTGCCGAAAGGGGATGGAGCATGCTCCGTGATCGACTCAGCGACGCCTTGAAAACCGGCATGAAGACCAAGGACGTGCGAACCGTGGCCACCGTCCGCCTGATTCTTGCCGCGCTTAAAGACCGTGATATCGCCGAACGCGGCAAGGGAAATTATGACGGCATAACCGAAGACGCCATCCTCACCATGCTGCAATCAATGATCAAGCAACGCCGCGAGAGCATCGTTATGTACAAAAAAGGCGGGCGGCCCGGATTGGCCGAACAGGAAGCCGGAGAAATCGCCATCATCGAACAATTCCTGCCCGCCCAGATCGCCGGCGACGAGATGGAGAACATTATCAAGGGCGTTATCGCGGAACTGGGAGCAAATAACCTCAAGGACATGGGCCGCATCATGTCCGTCCTCAAGGAACGCCACGCCGGATGCATGGACTTCGCCAAGGCCGGCGCCATAGTCAAAAACATGCTTTCCTGATGCGTCGAATTATTTTTCTCTTTATCGGTCTGTTTTGCGTGTGCGCCGCCGCCGCGCAGGCCTCGGATGTTTGCGTACCCACGGGCAGGTGGCTGGAGCCGGCTTCCGGCAAGACCGTCGCCCATGCGGAGATGATCGCCCGCATGGCGAAGCGGCCCGTGGTTCTTCTCGGCGAGACCCACGACAACAAGGAGCACCATAGCTGGCAACTTCATGTTATCGCCGCCATGCACGCGCAAAATCCCAATATGGTCCTCGCTTTTGAGTCGTTTCCCCGCCGTTTTCAGCCGGTATTGGACAAGTGGACTCGCGGCGACCTGACCGAGGAAGCCTTCCTCAAGGAAGTCGAATGGAACGATATCTGGCGTTTTGACGCCGGCCTGTACATGGGGCTTTTCGATTTTGCCCGCATTCACCGCGTTCCGATGGTCGCCATGAATATCGACCGCAAGCTGATCGCCAGGATTGCCGGGGAGGGATGGAAGGCGATAGCCGAAGGCGAGCGCGAAGGGCTAAGCGATCCGGCGCCGGCCGATGAATCCTATCTCGACTTCCTGTCCACGGTATTCGGCATGCACGACAAGGGCAAACCCGAATCCGCCACCGCTTCCGAACACGACAAGGCGGATAAAATCAAGGCCCTTCCGGTTCCTGAAATGCGGAACAATCCCATGTTCCTCCGCTTCGTTGAGTCGCAGGTGTTGTGGGACAGGGCGATGGCCCAAAAAATCGCCGAAGTGCGTTTCAGGGGCGGCGCGCCGCTGGTGGTCGGCATCGTCGGCCAGGGGCATATTCAATACGGCTTCGGCATTCCCCATCAGCTTGCCGACCTGGGTCTGCCCGGCGCCGCCGTCTTGTTGCCGTGGGATGACGGCCAGGAATGTTCGGACCTCAAGCCGATCAAGAATCATCAGGTCGCCGACGCCGTCTTCGGTCTGGCCGCGCCCGACAAGACCAGGAAGCCGGACAGGCCCAAGCTCGGCGTTTACATCGAAGACGCCGCCGGCGGCGTGCTTATAAACAAGATGGTGGACAAAAGCATCGCCGAGACCTCCGGCCTGATGAAAGACGACCTGATCATGACCGCCGCCGGAGAGCCTGTCGCCAAGGTCGGACAACTGGTTGAAATCGTCAGCCGCCAGGCGCCCGGCACATGGCTTCCCCTCACGGTGAAGCGCGGCGACGAGACTATCGAAATCATCGCCAGATTTCCGCCCCGGCAATGAAGCATCGTCATGTTATTTTGAAGGCGGCGCTTGCCTTTATGGGGTTGTGGACGGCGCCGACTTTTGCCGGGGCCGCCGACCCCGTTTTGCACCACGACATGGAGATAAAACTCGATCCGAAGGCGCAGAGCCTCGCCGTCACTGATATTATGCGGGTTCACGGGCAGGGAAGCGTTGCCTTTCGCCTTTCCTCCGTTTTCGAGATCACGTCCTTTACCGTGGACGGGCGGCAATTATCTCCCTCGCGTATCGGCGACGACCTGCGGGTGGACCTCGGAGCGTCGGCGAACGGCGGGGAACACCGGCTGGTTGTTGACTACAAGGGGACGCTTTCGCCCTTGCCTGAGAACCCCGGCGGCAATGATCCGTCAATGCCGGTCGCCTCTCCCGACGGCAGCTATCTTCCCGACTCGGCTTCCTGGTATCCGCGCCTCGGCGACGGGGAGTTCACCTATAGCGCCGCTGTTGAGGTTCCCGATCCGCAAAAAGCGGTGATGCCCGGACAGTTGATGGAAGAAAAGACGGATAACGGCGTCTACCGTGCCGTCTTTGCCTCCAGGACGCCGACGCCGGGGCTGATGCTGCTGGCCGGTCCCTATATCGTAGAAGAGCGGTTTTCCGGAGATATTCGCCTGCGCACTTATTTCCATCAGGAGATCGCCCCGATGGCGGGCGACTACCTTGAGTCAACCGCCGGCTATATTGATCTCTACCGCCGGCAGATCGGCGACTATCCGTTCCCCTCCTTTCATATTGTTTCCGGCCCGTTGCCGGTGGGGCTGGGCTTCGCCGGGCTTACCTACATGGGCAAGCAGGTGTTGCGCCTGCCGTTCATCCGCCACATCTCCCTCGGCCACGAGGTGGCGCATAACTGGTGGGGCAACGGGGTCTATATCGATTACGAGACCGGCAACTGGGGCGAGGGGTTGACCACCTTCATGGCCGATTACGCCTACGCCTTGGGGGAAGGGGACGAGGCCGGCAAGGAAATGCGGCTGGGCTGGCTCAGGGACTACGCCGCCTTGCCGGCCGGGCGCGACCGTCCGGCGGCGGAGTTCATGACCAAGGTGCACGACGCCTCGCAAGTGATCGGCTACAACAAGGTCGCTTATGTTTTCCACATGCTGCGCCGCGAACTGGGGGACAAGGCGTTTGACGCCGCCATTCGCCGTTTTTGGGAAACGATGAAGTTCCGCACCGCTTCCTGGGAGGATATCCGATCAGCATTCGAACAGGAGTCAGGCCGTCAACTGAAAGTCTTTTTTGACCAGTGGCTGCGCCGCGCCGGCGCTCCCAAACTGATCTTGACGGAGGCGACCGGCGAGCGGATAGGGGATGCTTTTCGCATAACCTTTACGCTGGCCCAGGAAGACCCTGCCTATGTCATGAAGGTTCCGGTCAGGGTGACGACCGAGGCGGGCGCAAAGCGGTTTGATATCTCTGTGGATTCCGGTAATGCCCGCCATGAGATTTATACCGAATCCCGCCCGCTTGTCATCGCCATCGACCCGGACTTTGATATCTTCCGCCGCCTTGACGCCGCCGAGACGCCGCCCATCGTCAGGGACTTGACCTTGGCTTCTGACGCCGTCGCCATGATCCTGTCCGCCGACGGCAAGGCCATTGACGCGGCGCATAAGCTGGCGGCGCGTCTGATGGATGCGCCGCCCCGTTTTGAAGTTGCTTCCGCCGATCTTCCGCCGGCGCCGTTGCTGGTTATCGGCATGACTTCCGAAGTGGAGGACTTTCTGTACTCCGCCGGATTGCAGGGGGCGCCCATCGAGACGGTCGGGCGCGGCTCCGCCGGGGTATGGGCGGCCCGTCATAGCGGGAACAGGCCGTTGCTGGTCATCGCCGCCAATAACGCCGAAGCGCTTGAAGCCCTGCTGCGCCCGCTACCCCATTACGGGCGCAAGGGGTATCTGGTGTTTGAAGGAAGTCGCGCCGTCCTGCACGGATCGTGGCCCGCCTCCGGCGGCCCGCTCGCCAAACGTCTTGATTAATACGGGCGTCCTGTCATAAGTAATCCATGGAATGCATCGGAAATAGACTCATGAAGCGTATCGGATGGTTGTCGGCATGTCTGATCGTCCTGGCTTCCGTGTCGGCGTTCGCCGAAAACAACGGCGACGGGTTGTTGAACTCGGTTTCCTACAAGCCGCTGCCGGCCAATATGCCGATTGCCGTTCGCGCCATGGATAACTCCGATGAGAACATGGTCCTGGTTCGGGAATTCGAGGGAGCCTTGCGGGCCGGGGGTTACACGGTTTCGCCGGGCGCCGATCTGATTTTGACTTTCGAAACCCGTGACGAGCTTGGGGCATGGTCCGATCACGGCAAGCGCACGCTTCTGGAGCTGTCCGCCAAGGGCGGCTATGAGGGCGGCGAAGACGCCAAGGCGCGCTTTAACGTGTACAACAGCCAGAAGGGCGGCATTCTCAACAAGGGGCGCGGCGGCACTTCGATCACGACGCCGAGTCAATACCGCATTGACGTCACTATCGAAGACAAAACCAACGGCAAGAGCCTGTGGCAGGCGTGGGCGGTTGCCGATCTCGGCGCTTCCGACGGCGCCGTTCTGGTTAAAAACATGGTTCCGGTGCTGGTGAAACATCTGGGCCAGACCGTGAAACAGCAATCATTCACCGTCCGGTAAATTAGTTTCTTTCCAGCACCGCCGCGAAGAAGCCGTCGGTTCCGGTCGCCGCCGGGCTGAGACGCAGGTACGGCCCCTTGACCGGACATTCTCCGCCGATAATGTCACTCCATATTCCGATGACCGGGATGACGCTGTATCCGGGATGGTTTTCCAGGAACCACCGGACCTGATCTTCGTTCTCGTCGGTCAGCAGCGAGCAGGTGGCGTAGATCATCCGCCCTCCCGCCTTGGGCAGCAAGGCGGCGGCGGTAAGGACGGCGCGTTGGCGGTTGATGATTTCTTGCATCTCCGCTGCGGTCAGCCGCCATCTGGCGGTTACGTCGCGCCTCCAGACGCCGACGCCGGAGCATGGCGCGTCAACCAGAACGCGGTCAAAACGCCCTCGATATTCGTCTCCCGTCACTGTCGCTGTCTGCGTGACGTTTTGCACGCCGGCTCTGGACAGGCGTTTACCCATAGCCGCCATGCGCCGCGTCGAGACATCGCCGGCGACCAATTCTCCCTCTCCTTTCATGGCGGCGGCCAGCGCCAGGGTCTTGCCGCCGGCGCCGGCGCAGATGTCGGCTACCGCCATTCCCGGCTTGGCGCCGACCAGCAGGGCGACAAGCTGGGAACCCTCGTCCTGGACCTCGATCAGGCCGTTACGGAAGGCGGCGGCGCTTTCCAGGCGGACGCGGCTTTCCAGTCTGAGGCCGAGCGGCGAAAGGGGGGTGGGGCGGGAGACAATATCATCGGCGCAAAGCATCCGCGCCGCTTCGTCGCGTGAACATTTCAAGATATTGACGCGCACGTCCAACGGCGCCGGAAGGTTGAGCGCCGCCATTTCGCCTGCCAAGGCTTCGCCGAAACTCCGGCGCAAGGTGCGATCCAGCCATAGGGGGTATTCCAGCGCCGTTGAAGCCGGCATTTCCGGAGTTTCAAGGGGCGGGGCGAGGCGGGCCAAAGATTCTTCCGCCGCCGACAGGAGAGCGGAATGATGTCCTTCGCCGCTGAAAAGAGCCTCGATCTCCTTCGCCCCCATTCCTTCGCTGATGGCGAGATGGGCGATGAGGCGGGTTCGCGGACAAGCGTCGGGTCCGATCCGCCGGTCGAGGCGGGCGCGGGCGCGCAGGACGGCGAATACTGTTTCCCTGACGGCGCGTCTGTCCTTGGCGCCGGCGTAGCGCCGCTTGCCGAAGTAGGAGGCGATGACGCCGTCGGCGGGGAAGGCCGCCGCCTCGATTTTGTCCAGCAGTTCGATGGCGGCCCGGATGCGGGCGCCCGGAGTCAATCCTCGACCCGGTAGTTCGGGGCCTCGCGGGTGATTTTAACGTCGTGAACATGGCTCTCGCGCAGGCCGGCGCCGGTGATGCGCAGGAACTCGCAGTTCTTCTGCATCTCGGCGATGTTGGGGTTGCCGGTGTAGCCCATCGACGAGCGTAGTCCGCCGACAAGCTGGTGGATGACGTTGGCCACCGGCCCCTTGTAGGGAACGTGGCCCTCGACGCCTTCAGGCACCAGCTTGAGGCTGTTTGAGATATCCTGCTGGAAGTAGCGGTCGGCGGAGCCTCCGGCCATGGCCGCCAGCGACCCCATGCCGCGATAGGATTTGTAGGATCGTCCCTGATAGAGAAACACCTCGCCCGGACTCTCGTCGGTGCCGGCGAACAGGGAGCCGATCATGATGGAGTCGGCGCCGGCGGCGATGGCCTTGGCCAGATCGCCCGAGTACTTGACGCCGCCGTCGGCGATCAGGCGCACGTCGTTTTTGCGGCATACCTTGGCCACATCGAAGATCGCTGTCAGTTGCGGCACGCCGACGCCGGCGATCATGCGCGTGGTGCAGATGGAGCCGGGGCCGATGCCGACTTTTACGGCGTCGGCGCCGACGTCGATCAGGGCCTTGGCGGCGTCGCCGGTGGCGATGTTGCCGGCCACCACCTGGATGTCGGCGTTTTGTTTCTTGATGCGCTTCACCGTCTTGATGACGCCGATGGAGTGGCCGTGGGCCGTGTCAACGACGATAACGTCAACGCCGGCGTCAATCAGCGCCTCGCTTCTGGCGATGCCGTTATCGCCGACGCCGACGGCGGCGGCGACGCGCAGACGGCCCTGCGAATCCTTGCAGGCGTCGGGGTAGCGCGCGGCTTTTTCGATGTCCTTTACCGTGATCAGGCCGATGCAGCGATAATCGCCGTCAACCACCAGCAGCTTTTCGATGCGGTGCTGGTGCAGTAGATGACGGGCTTCGTCGCGGCTGACACCTTCCTTGACGGTGACCAGAGGCCTGTTCGCGGTATGGGCGGTCATCAGCTCGGCAACCGGCTGGCTTTGGTTTTCGGCGAAGCGCACGTCGCGGTTGGTGAGGATGCCGACCAGCTTGCCGCTGTCCTTCTCGACCACGGGAATGCCGGAGATGTTATGTATCTCCTTGATTTTCAGGGCGTCGGCCAGCGTCGCGCCGGGGTGGATGGTGAAGGGATCGACGACCATGCCGGATTCGAACTTTTTGACCCTGCGCACCTCGGCGGCCTGCTTGTTCGGCTCCATGTTCTTGTGGATGACGCCGATGCCGCCGGCCTGGGCCATGGCGATGGCCAGACCGCTCTCGGTGACCGTATCCATGGCCGCCGACACCAGCGGTATTTTCAATCGAATGGTTTTGGTCAGCCAGGTGGCGGTGTCGGCTTCGCCGGGCAGCACGCCGGAAGCGGCGGGCGCCAGCAGTACATCGTCAAAAGTTAATGCTTCGGTGATTTTCATGCCGCCATCCCGCAAGGGTGAGTTGGCGAGGCATCATACACATAAGATGGAAGATGCCAAGGGGGTTGCCGCCTTATAACTTTCGCTCCTTCGCCATGTATTCCTCGCTCTGCATTTCGATCAGCCGCGACGAGGTTCGCTGGAACTCGAACGCTCCTTCGCCTTCGGTATAAAGTTTATCGGGCGGGACATCGGCGGAGCAGATGAACTTTACCCGGTTATCGTAAAGGGTATCGATGAGGGTGATGAAGCGTTTGGCTTCGTTGCGTTTTTCGGCGTTCAGGCGGGGGATGGAACTCATCACCAGAGTGTGGAAGCTGGAGGCGATCTCCAGATAGTCGCCGGCGGCCAGCGGCTGCTCGCAAAAATCCCTGAACGAGCCGAAGGCTACGCCGTCGGCGGCCAGGGGGATTCTAACCTCGCGCCCGTTGACCAGAACGCGGTCGGGAGCGGCGCGGGCGCCGTTGGTCAGGCGCTTGAAGCAGCTTCCCAGTTCGCGGTCGGTATCCTGGTCGCTGGGAAACATGTAGGCGTTCATGGCGCGCATGCGCTCCAGCCGGTGATCGACGCTGCCGTCAAGTTGCAGCAGGTCCAGCTTCTCGCCGATCAGCTTGATGAAGGGCAGGAACTGGTTTCGTTGCAGGCCGTCCTTGTACAGATCGTCGGGCGGGCGGTTGGAGGTAGCCACCACCACCACGCCGAGATCAAACAAGGCCTCGAACAGACGTCCGAGAATCATCGCATCGGCGATGTCGAGCACCTGAAACTCATCAAAGCATAACAGCCATGCCTCCTTGGCGATGGCGGCGGCCACCGGCGGGATGGGGTCGGTTACCTGTTTTTTGCTTTGGCGCAACTCGTGCAGCTTGGCGTGGACCTCGCGCATGAAGGCGTGAAAGTGGATGCGGCGTTTGTGTTCGACGGGGGCCGAGCGGAAGAATAAATCCATCAGCATGGTCTTGCCGCGCCCGACGCCGCCGAACATGTACAGTCCCAGCAGCGGATTCTCGCGGCGGCGGGTCAGGCCGAAGCGGTCTTTCCAGCCGGACAGGCCGGCCGTCGGCTCATACCCCTTCAGCCCGTGGTACAGGCTTTGCAGCTTTTCGATGGCCAGCCCTTGCGCCTGATCGGGTTTGAGTCCGCCGGCGTCGAGGTTGGCCCGGTAATCGCTGAGTGGTCCGTTGGACATGAAACAAGCTTAAGAAGCCGGAGGGGAGTTGTAAATCGGCGTTCTGTCCCGTCTAAACGATTTCCATGGCGTATTTTCCATATGATGATTGCCTGCTGTATCGTGGGGGAGTATTGAAATTGTATCCCAATTGTGATACGTTTTGATAACCTTGGAGGTTTGCCATGTCTAAAACCGAGATGATCCGCGCCCGCGTCGAACCTGATCTTAAGCATGAGGCGGAAGCTGTATTCGATGCGCTTGGCCTGACCTCCACCGAGGCGATCACCCTTTTCTATAAGCAGGTCAAGTTCCGGCACGGTTTGCCGTTTGAGGTAAAAATGCCCAACAAGGAAACGCTGACCGCCATGCGTGACGCCGAACAGGGCAAAAATCTCAAGAAGTGGAAAAGCCTGGACGCCCTCAAGGCGGCCCATCGCGTACGCAAAATTCTCGCCACGGTGAAACCGCTTGCGGCGGAATATTACAAGCTCACCGGCAAGCCGCTCGGCGTGACGGGGGAAGTGGCCGAGTATGTCGCAGCCGAAATCCTCAACCTTGAACTTGCTCCGCCCCGAACACTCGGATACGACGCAACGCGCCAACTCCGGAAAGGAAAGCAGCAGCGCATCCAGATAAAGGGGCGCGCCTGCGACATGGAAGCAAATCCGGGGCGGCGTCTCGGGACGATTGGGACAATCAAGCGCGACAGTCCGTGCGATTCCGTGTTGCTTGTCCTTTTTGACAACCGGACACTGGACCCGTGCGAAATGTGGGAAGCACCGATGAAAGCGGTCAATAAACGGCTTGCCGTACCGGAATCAAAAGCACATAAGCGGGGCGTACTCGGCGTGAGTGAGTTCAAGAAACACTGCTCCGCACGTTGTGTGTGGCCGAAGGCATGAGTGGAATAGGACTTTGGGCAATACCCGGACAAATCATACTTTTGCGGCGACGGGACGGTCGTTTCCGCTTCAGATCATTGTTGCGCACCCTAACTCCCGGTGCGTTGACTGAAGGAAGTGTCGTTTTATGAACGGAGACACAGAGACACAGAGGAGAATAGAGAAAAAGAAAAGGCGTGAAAAAAACTCCTCTTTAGTCGACCGTTAATAAGCCGGGTTGAGTGCTGATTGAGGCATTATTACGACCCATATGGCGGCGATGATTCGG
>MIAA01000052.1:134153-177549 GCA_001830425.1 Rhodospirillales bacterium RIFCSPLOWO2_02_FULL_58_16 | reverse complement strand
ATCGCCGCCATATGGGTCGTAATAATGCCTCAATCAGCACTCAACCCGGCTTATTAACGGTCGACTATTTAAGGCAATCCTACGATTGCAGCACCCGCAGTTCGGCGTTGGTGTAGCGCAGTCTGTTGGCGAGCACGCTGGCCAAGCCTTCCATCATCTTGATGGCCACCTTTTTGTGTTCCTCGGCAAATTTGTCGAAGGTCTTGCGTGAAATCACAAAGAGTTCCGTATCGGCGACCGCCACCGCGTCCGCCGAGCGGGCGTCGTCGTCAAGGAAGGCCATTTCGCCGAAAAAAGCGCCGCGACCGAAGGTGCCGAGATGGTGCGATTGCCGGTCGTTAAGCGGAAGCTGGATGCGGACCGCGCCGCGACGAATCAGGAAAAGCTCGTCACCCTCTTCGCCCCGCGTGAAGATGCGCCCGCCTGCGGCGACGCTGCGCTTTTCCATGCACGATTCAAGCGCCGCCAGAGTCTTTTCCTTGCGGCCGCTGAACAGTTCGACCTGATCCAGCTCCAACAAAACTTCATCGTCTCTTGCCAGGGCGGCTTCTTCGATGATGCGATTTTCGACCCACTCCAGCGCTTCGTCCAGGGTGGGAAACACCCGCACCGGACTTTTCGACCGCATAAGGCCGACCTTGGAAAAATACTTCTCCATGTCGCGCCCCGACGGCAGGTCCTGAGGAATATTACTAAAGATCAAAAAGCCTCCGCGCTCGATCATCATATCCTTGATCTGCTCAAGCAGATGCGCCGCCGTGATGTCCACGGTCTGAATCCGCCGCATGTCGAGGATTACAAACTCGCGGGTTTTTATCTCCGGCTCAAGGCACAAATAAAGCTGATCGGCGGTGCCGAAAAAAAGGCTGCCCTGCAACTCGATGATCGCGGCGCGGTCGCCGCGAGAGATAAGAATCTCCATTTCATCGCTGGTGCGGATGCGCTTGGAGAAAATCTGGTTTCCCAGCACCTTGCGGCGAATGATCGAGCCGCGAATTTGTTCGCGGATAAATAAAACAACGGCCAGCGCGACGCCTACTCCCGAGGCGACGATCAGGCTTATCGTCAGCGCGGAGCCGATCACGGCGACGATCACCGCAAAGTCGAGAATGGTCGAGCGCGATTTGAGGAACTGGAAGCTGTTGCGGTCGATCATGCGTACGCCGATAACGATCAGAATGCCGGCCAACGCCGCCACCGGAACCCAGGAAATCAGATTCGTCAGCAGCAGAAAGGCCAGCAGCGCAAGCACGCCCTCGATTATGCCGGACAAGCGGCTGCGGGCGCCGCTGGAGATGTTCACCAACGTCGCCCCCATGGTGCCTGCTCCGGGAATGCCGCCGATCATCCCGGCGGCGATATTGCCGAAACCCTGGCCGATCAGTTCACGGTTGGAATCGTGACGCGAGCGGGTCAAGGCATCAAGCACCACGCATGTTTTCAGCGTGTCGATGGACAGCAGAACGGCCAGCGTAAGGGCCGGTATCGCCAACGTCTTTAACTGCTCAAAGCCTACTTTTGCAATCGAGTCCCATCGGCTGTTGAAAGCGTCGGCAAAGCTGCCCATGCCGCCGCCGCCGCCGAGGGCGCCGACGACCAGGGGATTGGCGTCAAGGGTGAGCAGCGCCGGATCGAACGCGGCGAGAATGAAGTAGGCGGCTACGCCGGCCCCCAGGCCGAGGATCGCCGCCGGAACCGCCTTGATCAAACGCGGAGCGCCGAGCATCACGGCAATCGTCACGGCGCCGATGATTATCCCCTGCCGGCTCCAGACATCGGGGGACGCCAGCGCCTCCCAAAACGTCATCCCTTTGGGCGCGCCGAGAAATTTCGGCGTCTGGCTTGCGATGATGATCAGGCCGACGCCGGACAGATAGCCGCTGACCACGGTATAGGGCATGTACTTGATCAGGCGGCCCAGCCGCAGAACGCCGAACAGCACTTGCAACGCGCCGGCCAGAAGGCCGAGCAGAACCAGCAGCAGCAAGACGGTTTCAACCGGACTGCCGGAGCGCACGGCTTCAATGGCGAATGCCGACAGCACCGCCGCCGCCGGGGCGCACGGCGCCGTGATAAGCCGGTTGGTGCCGCCCAGCGCCGGGGCGACAAGCCCGAGCGCGGTGGTTCCCAAAATCCCGGCCAACGCGCCCAGCGCGGCGTTGGCGCCGCCCAGCGTCGCGTAGATCGTGACGCCGAAAGCGATGGCGGCGGGCAGGGCGACCAGCATGGCGGCGAGGCCGCCCCAAAAATCGCCGGCCGGGTCTTCCGGCTTCAGTAATTTCATCGGCGACGACGCGGACAGTGACGGGCCATTGACCGGCATCTTGCAGACAACCTCCGAATTCGAGAAAACCATACTACCATTTCACTATCGGCGGAACAGCATTTACTCAGGCGGAAAAAGTTCGGAGACGATTAAAAGCGGGGCATAAGTTTAGCCAATGGAAGAAAGAGGCGCTGCGAATGTCCGGAGAACAGCTCGAAGCCGTACCTTTCGTAGAATGATATTGCTTTCTCGTTCTTCGCCTCAACCACCAAGGCATGAATTGCCAAAGACTCATTGGCCCGCATGACCCGCTCGAAGGCGTTGATAAGCAGAAACTTGCCGTAATTCCGCCCCTGAAAACGCCGATCTACCGCCAACCGTCCGATCAGAGCGGCGGGAATAGGGTAGTGCGGCAGCTTGCGGGCCAAGGCTTCAGGAAGATCGTTACGGCTGAAACTGGTGGCGCTCAATGTATAGTATCCGATGATCGTCGCCGACGGCTCGCCGACGGCCACGAACACGCTGCTGACGTTTCGTCGCATGTCCTGACCGGCATGGTTTTGAAGGTAATCGTCCAGCGCTTTCTCCCCGCAGGAAAAGGTGCCGCGATCATGATGCGGGCCGAGCGGCAGGACGCTCGGAACGCGAAAATCGGTCATCCCCCGGTTACCCGTCCGTACCAGGCAAAGGCTTTCTTGAGGTTGTCGTTAGGCTCGGGCGGGTTGAGAAGCGACTCCCTGAACCGTTCCCACTCCTCAGGCGTCAGCGTGATGACCTCATGCTCGCGAACAATGGTCTCCGCCTTCTGCATGGCCACATCAACCACGAAGTCGGTCAGCGTCTTGTCGGAATAGGCGGCGGCGCGCTCCAGCTTATGTTTTGACTGTGGGCTTAGGCGCAGGCTGATGCGGTCTTGGCGTTGGGCTGTTCTGGGCATATCCATTCTCCGAAACCCGAACCCCAGTGTACGCCCGCAAGGCATACATTTCAAGATGGTTATATGATGTTTAAGTCGCTCTTGTTCGCAAATGCGCCGGCAGGGAACCAACGACAGCTAGGCTCCGTTCCTCATCCCAAAAGAAGTAAACCCGCATACAGCGAGACTCATTGTGGGCGTTGCCATATTTCAGGTGCATATTTAGCTCACGCTTACGACCTTCATGTTTAAGAAAGTAAGTATCGCCTTGTTCACCGGCCAAACCGCCTGCGAATGTGGCCGAACATCCAAGGCCAAGTTCTTCAAGCTTTTTATCAAATGCTTCTTGCCCTTTTCCGAGCATCTTTTCTCGGTATTCATTGGCGAGCAGCAATAATGCCTTGTAAACAAGGCCAACATCGTCAAAAACTGCCCCTTTAGCAGACCGCAAAGCCCTCCCTGCCATTATTATGCGGCCTGCGAGGTATTTATTTGTCCAATCGCCAAGTTCATCAAGGGATTCGGGAATGGGGGTGTCGTGATCAGTTGATTTATTGGTGATTTCCTTAATTTTTGTTTCAAGGTCATCATTGCGCTTCTGAAGCCAGTATAAGCGGCTTTCCAACTCTTTTTTTGTATGTTCTACGTCTTTCCGCTTTTCTTCTTCCTCTAAAGCCATCCCCTCCCATTCGGCTGATTGCTTACCCTTCTCCTCAATTTCCTGATATGCTAGATTTAGCAGTTCATCATCAACAGCCGTCTCACGGCGCATTTCGATTGCATGTTGTTTGACTTTTGAAAAGCTTGGAAGGTCTTTCTCATGATCGATGCGAGCCAAACTTTCGGATGCCGCATTTCTTGCCAACATGGCAACAAAACCATCAGCCCCACCACCTTCCCACTGTTTTATAGTCTCTGGCAAAGCTATTGGGTGAGTAAACGGTGTATCCTCATCAAGATTGAACCCCGTTTTATAGGTTCGTACAGCACCGCGATAAACCGAAAACATCTTCCCGAAACGATCAGATATTCCATAAGTCAATTCGCCGGGAACGACGACAATATGTGCAATACCGATACACCGTTTGGCAATATCAAAAACGTCGATTGAGGCTGTCTTGGGATCATCCTCGTATTCATTCAATGAAACAACATAGACTGGATTTTTCCTCTTCGAGTCCTCAATTAAATCGAGCATCTCATTTAATGAGTCATTATCTTTAATAATCCATGGCAGATCGCTGATAGTTCGCCCAATGCGGACAAGACCGGGATTTTCGCTGACTTGCCTTACAATCCCCGGGACAGACGGAATGAAATCCGACAAATCTCCCCTGCCGGTAGCCATAAGCCTCAAGCCGAAAGTGGCCTGATTGTCTTTCAGCGCAACCGTAATCTCTGTCGTCCATGTTCTCCCCGCGACCTTTTTGTCTGGATCATCACATCGAACAACCCAGTAATCGATATTTTCTCTCTTAATGGTGACTGCGGCTGCGGAACATCCAGGTATTAGGTGCTCAAAATCTTCGAATGACCAAGCAGTTTCTGTAAGTTTACCTACTCTCTTTTGTACCCACATAAGAGACTGTTGTTTTGCCATCTTAATAGCTGCCGGTTTGTCTTTACCGGCAATAGAAGCGGTGACATTGATAACTTGGCGGATTGTTGGTGTGTTGCCCCGAATTTGCTCGGCCACTGGCCTTGGTTGATCCGCAAGGCTACCTCGATTGTTAATTAGGCGGCTTACCATCATTTTTCCAGTAGGCTGATGATTACTGAAAGATAACCCGATACTTGCCCACAAACGGCATCCCACAGATAGTTTGCGAATTCGAGAAAACCATACTACCATTTCACTATCGGCGGAACAGCATTTACTCAGGCGGGCGGTATGTGATGATATAGTTACATAGTTAAGCCGATTTAACGGCTTAAGCCTGAAGATCGGGGAGTTAACCTCCCCTGCCCCCTCCTTCGTAAGGAGGGGAAAAATTCCTCCTAGGAGGGGTTAAATGCTGTGTTGTCACAAGCTCTTTAAGTAATTGCCGATATAGAAAGAACTCCCATGAAGCACGTTTTCCTGATCGACGGATCGGGGTTCATTTTTCGCGCCTATTTCGGCATCAAGGAGCGGATGATCCGTTCCGACGGCGTTTCGGTGAACGCGGTCTACGGCTTTACCTCGATGCTGATGAAGCTGCTTGAAGAAACCGACGCCGATCACATCGCCGTTATCTTCGATGCGGCGCGCAAGACTTTCCGCAACGACATCTATCCCGAATACAAGACCCATCGTCCGCCGCCGCCCGATGACCTGATCCCCCAATTCGATCTGGTGCGCGCCGCCACCCGCGCCCTCAACGTGACATGTATCGAAATGCCGGGCTTCGAGGCCGACGACCTGATCGCCACCTATGCCTGCCGGGCCGCAAAGGCCGGCGCCGAAGTGACCATCGTCTCCTCGGACAAGGACCTGATGCAACTGGTCGGCGGGCGCGTCAACATGCTGGACGCCATGACGAACCGCGTGATCGGCCCCCGGCAGGTGGAGGAAAAATTCGGCGTCGGCCCCGATAAGGTAATCGACGTTCAGGCTTTGGCCGGAGATTCATCGGATAACGTGCCGGGCGTCCCCGGCATCGGGATCAAGACGGCGGCGCAATTGATTACGGAATACGGCGACCTGGAAACCCTGCTCGCCCGCGCCGGTGAAATCGCCCAACCCAAGCGCCGCCAAAGCCTGATCGAATTTGCCGATCTCGCCCGCTTGTCAAAGAAGCTGGTGACTCTCAAGGACGATGTTCCGCTGGAAACACCGCTTGCGGAATTGGCGGTCAGGCCGTCCGATACCGAGATGTTGCTGACGTTTCTCAGGGAGCAGGAGTTCAAGTCGCTTATCAGGCGGGTTCAGAACCGTCATGGCGCTGCGACTCCGGCGGAAAACGCGCCGCCGCCTGTAACCAAACCCGACTATCAATCGGTTCAGACGATAGACGGCCTGAAGCGGTGGATCGCCGAGGCGGTCGAGGCCGGCGCCTTCGCCGTCGATACGGAAACCACATCGCTGGACGCCATGACCGCCGATCTGGTCGGGGTGTCGATGTCCGTCAAACCGGGGCGCGCCTGCTACATCCCCCTCGGCCACAAGACGCCGGCGGCGCAGGGAGCCTTCGATTTAGGCGACGGCCACGGCAGCGGCGGTGGCAAGGCTCCCGAGCAGATTCCCATGGACGCGGCCCTGGCCCTGCTCAAGCCTCTGCTGGAAGACCCTTCGGTGCTCAAGATCGGGCAAAACATCAAGTACGATATGCTGGTGCTGTCACAGCACGGCATCAATATCACCCCGGTCGATGACACCATGGTGTTGTCCTATGTGCTGGAAAGCGGACTGCACGGCCACGGCATGGACGAACTGGCCCTGCTCCACCTTGACCGCCGGACCATCAGGTACAAGGACGTGGCCGGTTCCGGCAAGAGCAAGATTACCTTTGATCAGGTTCCGCTGGACAAGGCGGTGAACTACGCCGCCGAAGACGCCGAGGTCACCCTGGCCCTGCACCGCTTGTTAAAGCCGCGCCTGATAAGCGAGCGCATGACGGCGGTCTATGAGACCATCGAGCGCCCGCTGATCGGCGTGCTGGCGGACATGGAAAAGAACGGCATCAAGGTCGACGCCGCCGGACTGAAGGCCCTCAGCAACGATTTCGCAGGCCGTCTTGCCGAAATGGAAACGGAAATTCACAGGCTGGCCGGTCGTGATTTCAACGTCAACTCGCCCAAGCAACTGGGTGAAATCCTGTTTGACGAGATGGGGCTGCCCGGCGGCAGGAAGGGCAAGGCCGGGGCCTATTCAACCGACCACGACGTGCTGGAGGGGCTGGCGGCCCAGGGCCATGATCTGCCGGCCCGCGTCCTGGACCAGCGGCAGATCGCCAAGCTCAAGAGCACCTATGCCGACGCTTTGGTCAACCAGATCAATCCGCGCACGGGGCGGGTCCATACCTCGTTCTCGATGGCCGCCACCTCCACCGGGCGGCTGGCGTCATCAGACCCCAACCTGCAAAACATCCCTGTCCGCACCGCCGAGGGCCGCAAGATTCGCCGGGCCTTCATCCCCGAAGCGGGATATGTGCTGCTGTCCGCCGACTATTCCCAGATCGAATTGAGGCTGCTGGCCCATGTCGCCGGCATCGAGTCGCTGAAGGAAGCCTTCCGCGACGGCCGGGACATCCACGCCATCACCGCCTCGCAGGTGTTCGGAGTTCCCGTCGAGGGCATGGACCCGATGGTGCGCCGTCAGGCCAAGGCCATCAACTTCGGCATCATCTACGGCATTTCCGCTTTCGGACTGGCCCGCCAACTGGGCATTTCCAACGGCCAGGCCGCCGACTACATCAAGGCCTATTTTGAACGCTATCCCGGCATCAACGCCTACATGGAGCGCACTAAAGCGGAAGCCGGAAGCAAAGGCTTCGTCACCACCCTGTTCGGGCGTAAATGCTACGCCAAAGGCATCAACGACAAGAACCCGCAGATACGCGGCTTCGCCGAACGCGCCGCCATCAACGCTCCCATCCAGGGAGGCGCCGCCGACATCATCAAGCGCGCCATGATCCGCCTGCCCGGCGCCCTTGACAAAGCGGGTCTGCGCGACGTCCGCATGCTGCTGCAAGTCCACGACGAACTGGTGTTCGAGGTTCCCGAGGCCAAGGTCAAAGAAACCGTCGCCCTGGTCAAGGAGGCCATGGAATCAGCCGCCGTTCTGGATGTTCCCCTGGTGGTTGACGCCAAAACCGGCGCCAACTGGGACGAGGCGCATTAGATTATTCTTTGAGACTTTTTGTCAGGGCCGCCTTGTTCATGAGCAGCGAAAGGGATTTCTTGAGGGTTCTGCCATGAAAAATAGTCTTTATGAACAAACTCACCAGCTTGAACATCTGAATTGGGCATCGAAAAATTGCCGCCGTGAATGAAAACAAAACGCTGCCGTAATTAACGCGGTCATAGTATTTCCGGAATATTTTAGGCACAGGCTGTATGCCGAATGAAAGCGACCACGGAATGGGGAATAACTCAGTGATGCCTTCATTATTTATTTTTTCGTAATTGTGCAGAAGGGTTCCGTCCTGACTGAAAAAATATCTCAACTGGAAGGTCTGATCCTTTATTTCCTGCAAGGTTTTTTCGCGTATTTTTGTGTTCTTGATGATATCCGGCTTTACGAATATCAGGTTTGTGTTGGTTCCTTCGATCAGGACATAGCCGCGCGACCTAGCGGATTCATGGATTGAAAGCGCCGAGTTTCCATTCATTTTTCCCTTCGGATTTATGTATCTGGTGTCGAACGGAATAACCGGATTATATTCAACGATGACTATTTTCGGGTTGAAATGCTTTATTCCCTCCCAAACCCGCAAGTCATCGGAATCAATATCCACAGACAGGAAATCAATGTCCTTAACGCCGCGTTTTTGTAGCAGGCTGTCGAGTGAATTGTCGCCGTCTTCTTCAACAAGGGCATTGATTTTCAGCACGGTCTCATCGGGAATGTTGGCGCAAAGCCGCGTGAAGCGTTTTTGATCTCCTTCAATAAAACAGCCTTTCCAGCCTTTTTCATAAAGATGATAGGCGTTGCTCCAATGCTTTCCGTCCCATGCGCCGAATTCAACGAAATAACCGCCGGTCATATTTAAAACGGACAGCAATTTTTCGATGATTCCATCCTCGCCGTTCTGGCTGTAAATATTTTTGTTATAGTCGTAGAGATTGATGCTCATTTCCGGCCCTGTTCAGCGGAAGGATTGCGCAGATAAACGTATAAATCGGGACACTGAGGGCGCTCCGTCAGGGTATAGCCGTCCAGCGACGCTCCATCGACGACTCCTTCTGAATCGAAGGCGACGACGGCGTTGAAAGCGCCTTTGGCGATAAGGCCGCCGATGCCGCCGTCCTGGAATTTTTTCCCCAGCGCCCGCTCCTTATAATAAACGAATGAAAAGACATAGGGGGTATTTCCCGGCGTCATCCAGGGCAGGCCCATGTATGGGGTGTTAATAAACAGCGGACGGGGAAGGGTGTCGGCGCATTGTTTCATGCGCGTATAAGCCTCGTGTTGCGGGCGTATGTCGGTAACTCCGGCAACGCCGGATAAAACCAGAATAACGGCAACGAGCAAGGTTCCCCAGCCGACGCTTCCGGCCAATATGGGCCACTTTAACGCCGCCCCTCCTTCCCGAACCAGCATGGGAAGACTCGCCATGATCATTAAACCGAGAAAATAGGACAGGGTAAAAAAGTAGTTTTCCGCCCCGCCGTGCTGGGCGCTTGCCGGGATGGACAGGGTCAGGGCGCAGGCCGCCGCTCCCGAAGTGAGCATGAACGCATCGTTCCGCCACAGGGACATCAGGCGGTCGCGTGACTTGAAGGCGACCGCCGCCAAGGCCGCGAGAAAAAATAAAAGGGGACCGGACTTAACGCCGAAGTTCGCCATGTTTCGGACCATCCGTTCGACGGTAGGCAGGAGCGGGTAGTCATTCAACGTGATGGAGCGGAGCCAAAGTTCATCCCCGATGTAAAAGGTGACGGCCCAGGCGGTCGGAAGCAACGTCGCCAGAACAAGCAACGGCTTCCAGTCGCGCCGCGCCAGCAAAAGCAGGCCGACGCCTCCGGCCGAGAAAATATTGCCCTGCTTGAAGGACCAGGCCAGATACACGGCGACGACCACGAACAAGACGGCAGAAATGCGCTTGCGGGGGTAATAAGCCAAAAACAGCGTAATGCCGATAATTTCAAAAAACATGGCCCAAAGATCGGCCCTGACCGTCAGCGCCCAGAAGCCGATCAGGGGACCGAACATAATGAAAATCGCAAACCCCAGGCATAACGCCTTTCGTGAATTATCATGGGCTTCCGATGCCCGGACGAATGAAATGTATGATGCCGCCGCGCCTGCAAAGGCGGCGATCAGGGTCAAGAGGCGGGAGACGGTCGGCAGCCAAGCGTCCTCTAACGAGAAAACCCACATTATCGCCTTGGAAAACGTCCCATAGACGGCGGGAAAGAGCCGGTTGTAGACAAACAGGCTGTAAGGACTCTCATAAGGGTCGTTGTAGATCGGCTGACCTTGGGTATACTTCCATACATAAAATATATTTGTGAATTCATCTCCGGTGGTGTGAAGCTGCAAAGGCTCGGTTAATGAGATCGCCGAAGAAAATCTTACGGCAAAAAGCGTCAAACACAACGCCGCTCCCGCTACGGCTAAATTTGTAAATAATCGCATTCGGCGCCTTTCAGTTCAACGCGCTCTACATAGGTCTTTTGCCGATCATCGCCGGGGGTGTTCTTTTGTCATGCACAAACAACCTGACAATATCCGGTAAATGGCGGATTATAGCAAACTTCCGGGTTGCATAGACAAGCATGGCGATGACGAATCTTTCTCTATCAATAATAATTCCGTCCTACAAAAGCCCCCATCTGTCCACGGTGATCAATTCATTGCGGGGCATCGGGGCGCTTGAAATCATTGTCGTCGATTCATCGCCCGAAAAGCCGGATGTTGTCGATGAAGACGTAACGCTGGTTTGGCTGCAAAGGCGCACTCCGGCCGGCGCGGCAAGAAATATAGGCGCCGCCAGGGCAAAGGGGGAGTATCTGATCTTTGTGGATTCCGACGTAGTTTTTACGGAAAGATCACGGAGCGCCGTTATCGAGGCGGTACGAAGAAAAACTCAAAGCGTTATTTGCGGGCATTATATAGCCGACCGGGAAAATGATCCGTTCTTTCCCCTGTTGCAAAACCTGATTCTGGACTATCGGATGACCAGAAAACCATCGTCGGATTCCGATGACTGGTGGGCTTCCTCGCATTTTCTTATGCTGCGAAATTTTTTTGAAGAGGTCGGGGGATTCAACAACTCGATTGAAACCTATGAAGATGTAGAGTTCTTTTCACGTTGTCGAAATCTTGGAATTAAATTCGAGATTACCCATGATTTCGAAGCGGTCCACTACAAAAATTACGACTTCAAGGGCTTTCTTGCCGACTACTATCACAAGGCATTCAATTCGTTTCAGGTCCGCCGGCGTTACCCGCATGTTTTCAAGGGATCGTCAGCGAAGCTCGGCCCGGCAATTGTTCTTACCTGGCTTGCCGGGGCGCTTGTTCCGTTCTGGGCGGTATTGTCGGCGGTTGTTCCTGCGTCGTTGACGCCGGCGATTGCCGGAATCTTGTTGCTGCTGCTTGCCTGCCCTGTGGCCCTTTGGCCCGTCATGCTTAAAGGCCTGCCGCCGGCCTGGAAACTGCGCGCCCTGGCGGTGTGGCCGTTTCTCGGCATGTCCGTGACGGCGGCCATAGCGAGTTCAGCCGCAGTCTGGTACTCAAAACGTGCGCTGGAAGAGGCTCGTTCGTTATCGGATTTATTCATGGCTTTTGCGTGCGTGGTAGCGCGAACGGGGTCTCCCATCCAAATCATTCATTTTGTCACGGCCCGCTGTAACCTCAGGTGCAGGCACTGTTTCTATAAGGAGGAATTGGACGCTAAAGACCCCGGCGAGATGAGTCTGAACGCAGTGGATAAGGCAACCCGCGAGATCGGTCCCGTTCTCTGGTATTCCCTGGCCGGTGGAGAGCCTGTTCTGAGAAATGATTTGGTGGAATTAACGGGGATTATACAGCGCAATTGCCGCCCCCACATATTCAGCCTTCCGACCAACGGCTGGTATGTGGAAAAGACTTTCAGGGCGGTTCAGGAAATTCTTCAACGCCATGAGCGAATGAACCTCCTGGTGTTTCTTTCCCTCGACGGCCCCCGGCAAGTTCATGATTCCATACGGGGCGAAGGCTCATTCGGGCGCGCAAGGCAAACAATGGAGCGGCTTCGTCCTCTCCAAAAGTTTTATCCGAATCTGTACCTGAATGTAACCACTACGGTAACGCCTGATAATTACAAGGTTTCACCGGCCTTCATCAAGGAGATCGCCGATGATTTCCGGCCCAGCGCCATCTCCATAAATCTTTTCCGTTATCACTCTTTCGATCATCCTCCGGTTCCCGAGGAAGTCATCGACGGGTATTACCTGACGGTTAAGGCCTATGAGAAAATATTAAAAGATTCCCTCTCAAAAAATTACGGATTTTTTGCCGGAAAACTGTTAAAGGCCAAGGAAATAATGCAAAAAGAACTCATCTACCGGGTGGCGAAGAATAATGAGTTCGTAACGCCGTGCACCGCCGGAACCCTGAGCTATATCATCTTCGAGGATGGTCGGGTTCAGCCCTGCGAGGTGCTTGACGACTCCATCGGCGCGCTGTCGGAAGCAGAATCGTCGCCGTCTTTCAAAGATATAATCAAATCTCCGGAAGCGCAAAAACTACGCAAACGGATCAAAGACTCGAGATGTATGTGCACCTACGAGTGCGCCATGTCGACCAATGTGCTTTTCAATCGGCCGTTGACCTTGCGGCTGTTCGGCAGAGTCGCCAAAGACATTTTTAAATAACGCCACCCCCCTCACCCTTCCCTCTCCCCCCGCGATTTGCGGGGGGGAGAGGGTTGCGCAGGGTTGGCGCGTCGGCACGATGCGCCTTACCCGAAGCTGGGTGAGGGGGGATGATTCCATTCGATTGCAAACCGTTAACTGACCTTGTGCAGCGGCAGTTCCAGGATTCCCTCGGCGCCGGCGAGTTTCAGCCTGGGAATCAAATCGCGCACCTGATTGCGGCTGACCACCGTCTCCACGGCCAGCCAGTCGCTGTTGTACAGGTGACTGACGGTGGGGCCGTTGAGGCTGGGAAGGAGCTTTATGATCGCATCGATCTTGTCCTTGGGGGCGTTAAGCTTGATCAACACCTTCTCGTGGGCGGCAAGGGCGCTTTTCAGCAGCAGGGCGATCTGCTCTATTTTTTGTTTCTTCCACGGATCGGCCATTGCCGTCTTGTTGGCGATCATGACGGTGTGGGTGCGCAACACATCGCAGACGATGCGAAGGCCATGGGCCTTGATGGTGCTGCCGGTCTCGGTGATTTCCACCACCGCGTCCACCAGCCCTTCGACTACCTTGGCCTCGGTGGCGCCCCACGAAAATTCCACCTCGGCGTTGACGTTGTTTTCCTTCAGCCAACGCCTGGTATAGCCGACCAGTTCGGTAGAGACCTTTTTGCCCTCAAGGTCCTTGACCGATTTAACGGGCGAGTCCTGCCGCACCACCAGCACCCAGCGCGCCGGTTTGTCGGAGGCCTTGGAATAGACCAGATCGCAGACCGTCTCCACATCGGCGTTGGTCTCTTTCACCCAGTCCTGTCCGGTAAGCCCCACGTCCAGCGTGCCGCCGGCCACATACGGTCCCATTTCCTGGGCGCGCACCAAGGCGCACGTCATCTCATCGTCATCGACGGTCGGGAAATAGTTGCGCGAACTGGTCGATATGTTCCAGCCGGCGTGGGAAAACAGCTCGATGGTGGCGTTTTCGAGGCTACCCTTGGGAATTCCAAATCTCAGGTTAGGCATTTGCTTCTCTGTCATGTGCGGGTATGAGGATACGCGGGTGAATACGTCTACGGTATGCTCATGTCAAGCATAGCCCGCCATTCTTTTGTCATTGTAAAGCAAAAACGGTATACAATCGACCTATGGATACGTTCTTTGACTGGCAAGCCTTGCAAGCTCTCCTGACAGAAGCCAGGACATGGTTCCTGGGGAATGTCCTGGTCGTCGGCAATCTGGTCCAGATACTGGTCATCGCCGCTGTTTTTCTGATTGCCCGCAAGGCCGAGTCCAGGGTGACCGGCCTGTTCGGCAGGCTCAAGACACAGCCCTGGTTTAACAAGCGTTTCGATCCGGTTGTCAACCATGCCGAATTGCTCAGCCTACCGCTTACCTGGCTGGCCGCGCAATGGCTGTTGACGGCCATCGCCGCCGGCGCCGGCCGGCCCCACCATCTGATGACCATCACGGTCAGTCTTCTCGCCGCCTGGATAGTCATCCGCCTGACTTCGGGGCTGGTCCGCGATCCTGTCTGGTCCAAGTTCATCGCCGTCACCGCCTGGACCATCGCCGCACTGAACATAGTCAACCTCCTCGACCCGGCCATCGGGTTCCTGGACAGCATGTACATCATGCTGGGCGAGCTTAGGCTGTCGGCGCTGACGGTGATCAAAGGGGCATTGACGCTGGCCGTCTTTTTGTGGATCGCCACCACCCTGTCCGATGTTTTGGAGCAACGCATCAGGAGTTCTCCCAACCTGACGCCTTCGGTCAAGGTGCTGTTCAGCAAGTTCCTCAGCATATCGCTGATCGCCATCGCCGTCATGGCGGCATTGAGCAACGTCGGCATCGACATGACCGCCTTCACCGTGTTCGGCGGCGCCGTCGGCGTCGGCATCGGCTTCGGCCTGCAAAAGGTGGTGTCAAACCTGATCAGCGGCCTGATTTTATTGATGGACAAGTCGGTAAAGCCCGGCGACATCATCGCTATCGGCGATACCTACGGCTCGATCAATGCGCTGGGGGCGCGTTATGTCTCGGTGCTTACCCAGGACGGCGCCGAACATTTGATTCCCAATGAAGAACTGATCACCCAGCGCGTCGAGAACTGGTCCCACACCAACTCGCTGCTGCGCCTGAGGGCGCCGGTCGGCGTCGCCTATGATTGTGACATCCGCCGCGCCATGAAGCTATGCCTGGACGCCGCCGACAACGCGGCGCGGATACTCAAGACTCCGCGCCCGGAATGCCTTCTGATCGGATTCGGCGACAGTTCCGTCAATATCGAGGTCAGGTGCTGGATCGACGATCCCCAGAACGGCATCGCCAACGTCAAGAGCGAGATTATGCTCGGCATCTGGGACAGGTTTCAGGAGCACGGCATCTCTATCCCCAGTCCCAAGATGGACGTTCACATCAAATCGGCGCCGCCTGCCTTTCCTATAAAAATAGCCACGGATGAACACTGATGAACGCATAAACGCAGATATCAAGACTGTTTTTTCAATCCGCGCGGCGGCTTATCCTTCATCATGACTTCGCGTCTTCGCGTCTTTGCGTGAAACATGGTCGGTCATGCGAAGGCGCAAAGGCGCGAAGTCATTTTGGGCCATGGATATCAATTCAAACAGGTTTCGTCCTATGAAAATCTTCTATCTGTGTTTATCCGCGTGCATCCGTGGTTAATAACCAAGGGGACAGATTACTTGTCGTAGCAAGTTGCGCATGCCTTATCCATCTCCTCGGCGAGGGTATAGACATTCCAGTCTTCGGTCTGGCCGCGCAGGCGGTGGGGGCCTAAGGGAACCATCTGTTTTGAGTTGCAGCGGGGAAAATCGGGCGAGATCAGGATCTGGTGATCCAGGTTTTTGCACAACTCCTCAAGACGCGCCGCCTCGTTGGCGGCCCTGCCGATAACCGTGAACTCAAGGCGTTGCGGCGTTCCGATATTGACGTACATGACATCGCCGACATGCAGAGCCACTCCGTAACGCAGCGGAGCCAGGCCCTTGCCTTGGCGATCAATGTTGAGTTCCTTTATGCTTTTACGCGCCTCATGCGCCGCCGACAGGGCGCGGGCGCAGGCGCTTCTGGACGAATGACAGACGTCCTCGAACATCTTGGATTTTTCATCGAAGGGAAAGATGGCCAGCGCCGCATCGCCGATGAAGCGCAGCACCTCGCCGCCGTGCTTGAGAATCGCCCCCGCCATGCAGTCAAAAAAATCGTTGAGCACGGCAAGAAAGCTCTCAAGGGGCAATGACTCGGCCAGCTTTGATGAGTCCCTGAGATCGCAGAACCAGATAACGGCGTGAATCATTTCTCCGTCGCCGCGCTTGACCAAGCCGTCAAGAACGCGCTTTCCCGTATGTCTGCCGATGTAGGTTTCAATCAGGGTCTTGGCGGTTTGGCGGACGGCGAAAACTTCCAGCATACGCGACAGCAGCGGCAACATGCCTGATACCAATTTCAGGTCTTCATCATTAAAACCGCCGGGCGCGGCGGAAGCCAGGGTAACGGCGTTGATTTTTCCGTCATGAAAGACCATCGGCATCGCCACATAATCGGTGCCGCCTTCGGCCTGTAGCTCCTTGAAATAGGGGAATTCGAGTTCCTGCGTTTTATCTTCCAGCCGGCGGCGGATGGCGCCTGAGCCTTCGAGGACGGCGGCGATCGGGCTTTGCAGATAGATGGGCTTTTGCAGCGCTTCGTTTGAAGGCGAGAAGACTTCGGTCTTGCCGGTGTCGCTCCGCCATGTGTAATGGGTGGCGAAGGTCAGAGGGTGCAGGGTGCGGATAAGAACCCGCATCCTGAACAACGGCATCCCCGCTTTCACCAGCCGTTCGGCCAGCCGCCCCACCAGCTCTTTTGAGCCGGTAATGTTCAGGCCGTCGGACAACAGCCAATCAACGAAAGGATTGGCGTGATCGGCAATAGCGGGCGAGGGCTTGTCCATATCAGGGTCACCGCAGCGGGAATAAAAGATGCCCCTATTGTACATCCGGCGATGTTTCAGGGGTGATGATTCTTGCATTCCATGTCAAATACGATGATATGACGGAACAGGAGATCATTTATGTCGGAGAGTTGGTGGCGCCAGTTCTCTTGCGGATTATTCATTTTTTCGTAAATGTCGCCCAGGTATTGCAGCAGACGGCGATGTTCGGCCTTGTGTCTGTCTTCATTTTTAAGGTGGAGCGGGGCCATGATGCGTTCTTCATTTTCAAAATGGGTTTTGGTGGCCGCCGCCACAGCCGATAACAACGGTCGCACTTCTTCCCGTGGTTGATCCAGAACAACGGATCGTTCGAGTTCCCGGCTCAACTCGAAGATAGCCTCATGCTCACGGTCTATCTCGGGTATGCCGACATCGAGGTCACATCCGGCGGAATGCATCTCTTATTGCTCCTTTCCGACAGCAACAACCGGCCCGAATGGTGTATTATTTTAGAATTAAAGTAAAGTAGGCCAAAGGTTATAGCCATGCCGATAGGGCGGCACAATCATGAACGTCGGCTGAATACGCGCTTCAGTGAAGGTTAAGGATCAGGTTGTTAGCCTTAAAATGTTAGGCAATGCAGCCGTTCCAGACTCCCCCCAACTCTCCCCGTGGGGCGGCGGCTTAAAGGCGGGGCCACAGCCCGGAAAGTCCTCCCGCTTGCCGGCGGCCCCGCCTTTTTCTTGCCAAATCTTCAAATAACTTCTTTAATCCGTATGGATAAACGGGGAGGACAGACATGACCGACGATGGAGGAATGCTGGAATCGGCAGAGCAGATTCAGCCGATTTTCCTGAAGGTGGTGACCGCCATGGCCATGGTTGACGGCAAGCTCAAATTCAGCGAGATCGACGGCATCAATGCCGTATTTGAACGCCATGCGGGCAGACCCCTCAAACAATGGGAAATCGACGAGATCGCCCTGTCCGACCATGTTGACGATGTTCCTTTGCCCGCTTATTTGGCCGGACTCGCGGGCAGACTCGGCGACAAAATAAAGGATGAATTGATCCTCGCCGCATTGCACATCGCCGGCGCCGACGAACTGGATATCAAGGAAACGGCGTTGCTGACGGAAATGGCTGCGGCGCTGAACATCTCCGAAGAGCGATTGCAAGCTCTGGTCGGATAACCAGGCAAAGCTATTCTATGGTGAGGAGGGTGTCCCCGGCCTGTACGGCGTCGCCTTCCTTAACCTTGATGTCGGTGATTACGCCATCCCTGGCGGCGCGCACTTCAGTTTCCATTTTCATGGCTTCCAGGATGACGATCACGTCGCCGGACTTCACCGTCTGGCCGTCGCCGACCGCTATCTTCCAGACGATGCCGGCCATGGGCGAGCGGAGAATCTTGTCTCCCGCCGCCGTCGGCCGGGCGGAAGCCACCTCGCCGCTCGGGCCTATTTCCACTTCATATTCGACACTGTTGACCACCACCCGATAGCTCTCGACGCCGCCTGTCGTTGCCGGAGCGGCGGCGGCCGTCGGCTCTTCTCCCGTGGGCATCGGTTCAAAAGCGGCGGGGTTGCCCCGGTTCTCCATGAATTTAAGACCAACCTGCGGGAAAAGAGCGTAGGTCAGCACGTCTTCGATCATCTCATCGGCGAGCCTGAGGTTCTTTTCCTCGGCGATCTTTCCAAGTTCGACGGTGAGCCTGTCGATCTCCGGCTTTATCATGTCCGCCGGACGGCAAGTCATGGGTTTTTCGCCCTTTTTCAGGACCTTGGCCTGTAACGCCTTATCCACCGGCGCCGGGGTGGAGCCGTATTCCCCCCTAAGGACGGCGCCGGTCTCCTTGGTGATGGTTTTGTAACGCTCGCCCATCATTACGTTGAAAACCGCCTGGGTGCCGACGATCTGCGAGGTCGGCGTCACCAGCGCCAGATAGCCCAGCTCCTTCCTGACTTTGGGAATCTCCTCCAGGACGGCGTCCATCTTGTCGAGCGCGCCTTGTTCCTTGAGCTGGCTTTCCATGTTGGTCAACATGCCGCCCGGCACCTGCGCCAGAATGATGCGGGAATCGACGCCTTTGATCGATCCCTCGAAGCGGGCGTATTTCTTGCGGATCGGACGAAAGTAATGAGCGATCTCTTCCAGTAGCGCCAGATCAAGGCCGGTGTCGCGCCCGGTTCCTTCCATGATCTTGACCACCGACTCGGTGGCGGAATGGCTGGTGGTCATGCTCATCGTCGAGATGGCGGTATCCACAATATCGACGCCGGCTTCGGAAGCCTTGACAATGGCCGCCGTGCTCATCCCCGTGGTGGCGTGACTGTGCAGGACGATAGGCGGCGCCACGGTTTCCTTCAGGCGACTCACCAACTCCTCGGCGGCGTAAGGAGTTATCAGCCCGGCCATGTCCTTGATGCAGATGGAGTGAGACCCCATGTCCTCCAGCCTCTTGGCCAGGTCCAGCCAGTAGTTCAGGTCGTGGACCGGGCTTAAGGTATAGGAGACGCACCCCTGGGCGTGCTTGCCGGCGGATATCGTCGCCTTGATCGCCCGCTCCATGTTGCGGATGTCGTTCATGGCGTCGAAGATGCGGAAGACATCTATGCCGTTGGCGGCGCAACGCTCGACGAACTTGTCCACCACATCGTCGCCGTAATTGCGGTAGCCGAGAATGTTCTGACCCCGAAACAGCATCTGCAACGGCGTCTTGGGGAGCGCCGCCTTGAGGCGCCTGAGACGCTCCCACGGGTCTTCTCCGAGAAAACGGATGCATGAATCAAAGACGGCGCCGCCCCACATTTCCAGCGACCAGAACCCTACATCGTCCAGCTTGGGGCAAATAGGGAGCATGTCTTCGATGCGCATACGGGTCGCCAGCAGGGACTGGTGAGCGTCGCGCAGCACTAATTCCGTAATTCTGAGAGGCTTCGTCATAATCGGTCGGCATCCTTGGAGCTTGCAGGGCGGCATGGAGTCAGCAGGGCTGTATATTACATTTGAAATTTCCGCGCTTCACCTTTTTCAGCGGCAAGGGCTAGGCGTTGGTTTCGCCTTTGACGCCGAGCGCCGCCTGCGCCGCCGCCAGTCGGGCGATAGGCACCCGGAAAGGCGAGCACGACACATAGTTCAGGCCCACCGACTGACAGAAATGGATCGAGGCCGGGTCGCCGCCGTGTTCGCCGCAAATGCCGAGCTTGATATTCGGGCGGACGGCGCGGCCGCGCTCACAGCCGATTTTAACCAACTCGCCGACGCCGTCCGTGTCGATGGTGACGAACGGATCAAAAGCGATAACTCCCATGTCCTGATAGGCGGTAAGGAAGTTGCCGGCGTCGTCGCGCGACAGGCCGTAGGTGGTCTGCGTCAGGTCGTTGGTGCCGAAGCTGAAGAACTCGGCGGTCTCGGCGAGTTCCCCGGCGCGTAAGGCGGCGCGCGGCAGTTCAATCATGGTGCCGACCAGATAGTCAACCTTGACCTTTTTTTCTTCCATCACCTTGGCGGCGATTCGCCTGACCACTGCGGTCAGCTTGTCCAGCTCGGCCTTGATGCCGACCAGCGGGATCATAATTTCCGGCAGAACCGTCTTGCCGTTGCTCTTGACCTCGCAGGCCGCTTCGATGATGGCGCGGGCCTGCATCTCGGTGATCTCGGGATAGGTGACGCCGAGGCGGCAACCGCGATGGCCCAGCATCGGATTGTATTCGTAAAGCTGATCGGCATATTTTCTGATGGTTTCAATATCGGCGCCGGAAGACTTGGCCACCATCTCCATATCGGCCTCGGTATGGGGAAGAAACTCATGCAGCGGCGGGTCGAGCAGACGGATGGTCACCGGCAGCCCTTCCATGATCTCGAACAGATTGATGAAGTCTTGGCGCTGGTGAGGCAACAACTTGTCCAGGGCGATGCGGCGCCTGGTTTCGTCTTTGGCCAGGATCATCTCGCGCATGTGGATGATGCGATCAGGCTCGAAGAACATGTGCTCGGTGCGGCAAAGGCCGATGCCCTCGGCCCCGAATTTGCGCGCCGTCCTGGCGTCGGCCGGCGTCTCGGCATTGGCGCGCACCTTCATGGTGCGCAGTCGGTCAACCCACGTCATGAGTTTGCCGAAATCGCCGGTAAGTTCGGGCTGGATGGTCGCCACCTCGCCCACCATGATCTCGCCGGTGGAGCCGTTGAGGGTGATCATCTCGCCTTCTTTGATCACCGCGCCGCCGGCGGAAATGGTCTTGGCGGCGTAATTGACGCTGAGATTGCCGGCGCCGGCGACGCAGGGCGTTCCCATGCCGCGCGCCACCACGGCGGCGTGGCTGGTCATGCCGCCACGAGTGGTGAGAATGCCTTGGGCCACATGCATGCCGCCGATGTCTTCGGGGCTGGTCTCGATGCGCACCAGGATCACCTTTTCGCCCTTGTTGTGCCAGATCACGGCGTCCCCGGCGTTGAACACCACCCTGCCGCAGGCGGCGCCCGGAGACGCCGGCAGGCCCTTGCCGAGCATGACCTTTTCGGCATCGGGATCGAGTTGAGGATGGAGCAACTGGTCAAGTTGGGCGGGGTCGACGCGGCGCACGGCCTCGTCGCTGTCGATCAGTCCCTCTTCGCACATATCGACGGCTATCTTCAGCGCCGCTTCGGCGGCCCGCTTGCCGGTGCGGGTCTGCAACATCCATAACTTGTTCTGCTGGATGGTGAATTCCATATCCTGCATGTCGGCGTAATGCTTTTCCAGCTTGGCGCGGATGGCGGCCAGTTCCTTGAAGGTGTCGGGCATGACGGCTTCCATCGAAGGCAGGGCCGAGCCGGCCAGCTTTCTTTCGTGTTCAGTCAGGCATTGGGGGGTGCGGATGCCGGCGACCACGTCCTCGCCTTGCGCGTTAATCAGGTACTCGCCGTAAAAATAGTTGTCGCCGGTGGACGGGTTGCGGGTGAAGCATACGCCGGTGGCGCAGTCATTGCCCATGTTGCCGAAGACCATTGCCTGGACATTCACCGCCGTCCCCCAGTTTTCGGGGATATCGTGGAGCTTGCGGTAGGTGACGGCGCGTTTGTTCATCCAGCTTTCAAAGACGGCGCCGATGGCGCCCCATAGCTGTATATTGGGGTCCTGAGGGAATGAGTCGCCCAGTTCTTCCAGAACCTTGCCCTTGTATTTTTTTACGACTTCCTTCCAGTCGTTCGCAGTCAGGTCCGTATCCAGGACAAGATCGTGCGTTTCTTTATGCTCATCCAGCAGTTCCTCGAAATTGTAGCTGTCGATGCCCAGCACCACGTTTGAATACATCTGGATGAACCGGCGGTAGCTGTCATAAGCGAAGCGCGGGTCATTGCTGCGTCCGGCCAGTCCTTCAACAGTCTCATCGTTGAGGCCGAGGTTCAGCACCGTATCCATCATGCCGGGCATGGAGGCGCGGGCGCCGGAGCGCACCGACACCAGCAAGGGCATGCCCGAAGCGTCGCCGAACCTGAAGCCGATGATCTTTTCAATCCCGGCCAGCGCCGCCGCGACCTGCTGTTCCATGTCGGCGGGGTAGGTTCGGTCGTTTTGGGTGTAATGGGTGCAGACCTCGGTGGTGATGGTGAAGCCCGGCGGGACCGGAAGCCCGATGCTGCTCATCTCGGCCAGATTGGCGCCCTTGCCGCCGAGCAGTTGTTTCATGCCGGATCGGCCCTCGGCCTTGCCGTCGCCGAAAGTGTAAACCCATTTAGTCGTCATTTTTCAGTTCCTTCGATCCTGGAAAAGTCCGCTATCCCTTCGAGGGCTGAACGGATCTGCGATAATAGCTTGAGACGATTCCCGCGTAAGCCGGGATTTTCACAATTCACCGTAACTTTATCAAAGAATGCGTCAACCGGCGTCCTTAACCCGGCCAGTTCGGTCATGGCGTCGGTAAACCTCTCGTCCTTCAGGGCTTCCTGACTCTTGGCGCCGACCGTGGCGAGGCAATCAAACAGGATGCGTTCGGCGTCTTCGGCGAAAAGCTTTTCGTCGGCGACGCCGTTATAGGACAGGCCGTCTTTTTTCTCCTCAATGCGCAGGATGTTGGCGGCTCGCCGGTAGGCGACCAGCAGGTTGGCGCCGTCGTCGGCGTCAAGGAAGCCTTGCAGCGCGCCAACGCGGGCCAGCAGGCGCACCAGATCGTCCTCGCCGGAGTCAACCGCGAAGACGGCGGAGATCAGGTCGTGGCGCACGCCCTTTTCCTTGAGATGCGCCTTGAGGCGGTCGGCGAAGAACGACAGCAACTCGCCGGCCGATTTATCGGGGGCCGTCTTGAAGGCATCGTTGCCGAAGACTTCATGAGCTGTTTTGAAAACATTGAGCAGGGGCATTTTAAGATCATTCTCGATGATCAGCCGGATCACTCCCAGCGCGGCGCGGCGCAAGGCGAACGGGTCCTTGGAGCCGGTAGGTTTCTCGTTAATGCCGAAGAAGCCGACCAGGGTGTCGATCTTGTCGGCCAGCGCCACGGTGACCGCCAACGGCCGGTTCGGGCAGGCGTCATTCGGGCCTTGGGGCGCATAGTGCCGGGCAACGGCCTCCGCTGCGTCTTCGTCTTCGCCGTCGGCGCGGGCGTAGTAGCCGCCCATGATCCCCTGCAATTCCGGGAACTCGCCGACCATCCCGCACGACAGGTCGGCTTTGGCCAGCCGGGCGGCGCGTTCCGCCGAGACGGGATCGACGCCGGTATAGACGGCCAGTTTACCGGCCAGTTCGGCGATGCGCTCGGCCTTGTCGAACATGGACCCCAGGCCTTTGTAGAAGACCCGCCCGGCGAGCGCCGGCAACCTGTCCTCCAGCCTTTTTTTGCGATCCTGATTCCAGAAAAATTCGGCGTCGGATAAACGGGCGCGCAGCACCCGCTCGTTGCCGGCGATGATGGCCTTGCCGCCGTCCGTCGCCTCTATGTTGGCGACGGCGATGAAGCGAGGGGCCGGCGAGCCGTCGGCGTTCAATAACGAGAAATACTTCTGGTGCGAGCGCATGGCGGTGCTCAACACTTCCGGGGGCAGGGTCATGAAGCGGTCGTCGATGCGCCCCATCAGCGCCACCGGCCATTCGACCAGACCGGCGACTTCGTTGAGCAATCCCTGATCGGCTTTGAGTTTAAGGCCTTCCGCAGAGGCCAGACGCTCGGCCTGGTCATGGATCACCCGGCGGCGCTCGGCGGCGTCCAGCATCACCTTGGCGTGCGCCAGCTTGGACTTGTAGTCGGCGAAATCCTTGACCGTGAACGGCTTGGGGGCGTGGAAGCGGTGGCCGCATATCGTATTGCTGAATTCCAAAGAGCCGACAGTCAGGTTAACCGGCTTTCCGTTGAACAGGATGACAATGGATTGCAGCGGGCGAACCCATCTGTTCGGCAAACTCCCCCAGCGCATGGACTTTGGCCACGGGAATGACAAGATAACGGGGCCGAGGATGTCCGAGAAAACGCCGGGCGTCGGCCGGCCTTTCTTTTCGACGACGGCGAACAGGAAGGCGCCTTTGGCCGTCTCGCGTTTCTCGCAGCGGTCAAGCGTCACGCCGGCGGCTTTCAGGAAGCCGTCGATAGCGGCTTGCGGCGCGTCGGCGCGGGGGCCGCGCTTTTCTTCCTTAACGTCCGGCTGGGCGAGGGGCAGGCCTTCGACCGCCAGCGCCAATCGGCGCGGCGTCACATAGGCGTGGGCGGCGCTAAAAGTCAGGCCGGCGGTCTTGAGGCCGTCGGTTACCAGCCGTTTCAGATCATCGGCGGCGGCGGCCTGCATCCGCGCCGGGATTTCCTCGCTGCGGATTTCAAGAAGCAGTTCAGGCATCGCCGCCCCCCTTCAGCCACGTCTCGCAGCACGACTTCGCCAGCGCCCGCACGCGACCGATATAGGCGGCGCGCTCGGCGACCGAGATGGCGCCCCGCGCATCGAGGAGATTGAACAAGTGGCTGGCTTTAAGGCATTGGTCATAGGCGGGCAGCGCCAGCCCGGCCTTAAGCGCCGAATCACATTCCTTTTCCGCGTCGCCGAAACGGCGCATCAGCATTTCTACATCGGCATGTTCAAAATTATAAGCCGAGTGCTCGCGCTCGTTACGCAGGAAAACATCGCCGTAGGTAACTCCGGCGCCGTTCCAGTCCAGGTCGTAGACGTTCTCCACTCCCTGGATATACATGGTCAGACGCTCCAGGCCGTAGGTCAGTTCGACGGATACCGGATCACATTCGATGCCGCCCACTTGCTGGAAGTAGGTGAACTGGGTGATCTCCATGCCGTCGCACCACACTTCCCAGCCCAGCCCCCAGGCCCCCAGCGTCGGACTCTCCCAGTCATCCTCGACGAAGCGGATATCGTGTTTTATGGGGTCGATGCCGAGATGGCGCAGGCTCTCCAGGTAAAGCTCCTGGGAGTCCTCGGGCGAGGGCTTGAGCAGCACCTGGAACTGGTAGTAGTGCTGAAGGCGGTTGGGGTTTTCGCCGTAGCGCCCGTCGGACGGACGGCGCGACGGCTGAACGAAGGCGCACTTCCACGGCTTTTTCCCCAGCGCCCGCAAGGTGGTGGCGGGGTGGAAAGTGCCGGCCCCCACCTCCATGTCATAGGGCTGAAGGATAACGCATCCCTTGGCCGCCCAGAAGGATTGCAGCGCCAGAATCAGCGATTGAAAATCGGTTTTGGCCATGGCGCCGGGGCAGTCGGTTGTTGATGTTTGACGGTGCGACGGGAGATTACGGCGTGGTCAAGGCGGGGTCAAGGCGGGGTCACGCATAAGGACAGTCGTCGCGGCCGCAGGATGCGGGGCTGTCGGCGATGACATAGGCGTCGCAGACCTTGCAATTAACCATGTCCTTTATTTTGCCGGCGGACGATTTATCCCGTTTGGCCCCGGAGACCGGGCCGCCGCCCGAGCGCACACTCGCCCTGATTTTGTCCTCGCGCATTTCCTGTATGCGAATGAACAACTTGAAGCCGTACCACACGGCCATTGCCGCCAGGACGGTAAAAATAAGTTTGGTCAGGCTGAATCCGAACATGAGGAAGTTTTAAGGGGTGGTAGTTGTTAAGGCAATAGTTCCGCTTGTTAACAGTTGAAGGCGCCGGGCGAACCTGAAAGACTGTGCGCCGTTTCCGGGCAAGACAGACAAGGGGGGAAGCAGGCATGGCGAAATTAGGCACGCCTCCGGTGATCGGGGTCATCGGCGGCAGCGGCGTTTATGAAATTGACGGGCTTTCAAACACCCGCTGGGAAAAGGTCGAGTCGCCCTTCGGCGAGCCGTCGGACGAGCTGCTGTTCGGCGATCTGGACGGGCAGCCGATGGTTTTTCTGCCCCGCCACGGTCGCGGCCACCGCTTTTCGCCGAGCGATCTTAATTACCGCGCCAACATCGACGCCCTCAAGCGCTCCGGCGTCACCGAGATACTGTCCGTCAGCGCCTGCGGCTCATTAAAAGAAGAGCTTCCGCCGGGGACTTTCGTCATCGTTGACCAGTTTATTGATCGCACCTTTGCGCGGCCCAAGAGCTTCTTCGGCGCCGGTCTGGTCGCCCATGTCGGCATGGGCCATCCGGTATGTTCCAGACTCGGCGACGCCGTCGAGGCGGCGTTGGTCGATCTGGACATTCCCTTTCAGCGCGGCGGAACCTATCTGGCCATGGAAGGCCCCCAGTTCTCGACCCTGGCCGAATCCCGACTCTATCGCAGTTGGGGTTGCGACGTTATCGGCATGACCAACATGCCGGAGGCCAAACTCGCCCGCGAGGCCGAGATGTGCTACGCCACCGTCGCCATGGTCACCGACTATGATTGCTGGCATCCCGATCACGACCATGTCACCGTTGACTCTATAATAAAGGTGTTGCTGGACAACGCCGACAAGGGGCGCTCCCTGGTGAAAAAGACGGCGCCCGCATTGACCGGCCGCAAGGTGCCATGCCCTAACGGCTGTCATACGGCGCTGAGTTGCGCCGTCATCACCGATCCGCGAGTCCAGGACCCCAAGATGATCGTCAAACTGGGCGCCATCGCCGGCCGTGTCCTCGGCGGGAAAAAGAAAGAGTAGGGGATGAAGGTAAACGGCAAACATTATCGCACCATATGGCCGGTCGGGGACGGGCAGACGGTGGAGATCATCGACCAGACGCGGCTGCCCCATGAATTCGCAACCGTGCGGCTTAATGCCATGAAGGAGGCGGCGACGGCCATCGCCGACATGCTGGTGCGGGGAGCGCCGCTGATCGGCGCCGCCGCCGCCTACGGCATGGCCCTGGCGATGAAAGACGACACCTCCGACCGGGGGCTTGCGGTTGCCTATGAAACATTGCTGGCGACCCGCCCCACCGCCGTCAATCTGCGTTGGGCGCTGGACGATATGCGCTCCCTGCTGAAACCCCTGGCCGAGGGCAAGCGCCGGGCCGCCGCTTGGCGACGGGCCGCCGGGATCGCCGACGAGGACGTGGAAATATGCTCGGCCATCGGCGATTTCGGCATGGCGCTGATCAAGGCGGCCTGGGAGGCCAAGGGCAAGCCGAAGCGCGTCAACGTGCTTACCCACTGCAACGCCGGCTGGCTGGCCGCCGTTGATTGGGGTACGGCGCTGGCCCCTGTCTACAAGTCGCATGACGCCGGCATTCCGGTCCATGTCTGGGTGGATGAAACCCGCCCCCGCAACCAGGGCGCAAGTCTCACCTGCTGGGAACTGGACAAGCACGGCGTGCCGCACACCCTGATCGTCGATAACGTCGGCGGCCATCTGATGCAACACGGCGAGGTCGATCTGTGCATCACCGGCGTTGACCGCGCTGCCGCCTCGGGAGACGTCTGCAACAAGATCGGCACTTATCTCAAGGCGTTGGCCGCCAAGGATAACAATGTTCCCTTTTACGTCGCTTTGCCCGGCCCCACCATCGATTGGACCATCAGTGACGGCGTCAGGGAAATCCCCATTGAGCAACGCGGCCCGCAGGAAGTCACCCACATGTCCGGCCTGGGCGAAGACGGCAAGATAACAAAGGTGCTTATTTCCCCAAGAAACAGTCCGGTCGCCAACTACGCCTTTGACGTAACCCCGGCCCGGCTGGTAAGCGGACTGATTACCGAACGCGGCGTATGCGAAGCGTCAAAAGCCGGACTGAAGAAACTGTACCCGGAGCGCTGATCAGGCGGCCTTGGGGATATCCATGTGCGCCAGCCCGGATTTCACGGCGTCCGCGACGGCGCATATCTGCTCTCTGGCCTTGAGGTAGAGCCGTTCCGCCTTGGCGATATCGGTTGCTCTCTCCGCCTCTTCGATCCATCGGGAAATATGCCGGCATTGCTTCTGGATGAGCGCAAAGCGATCACGGTCAGACATGGCCGCATCTCCTGTTTATCTTTCTCGCGGCGTTCATGAGATGATCCAGGCGGAAATCGCCGTGAAGTCTTCCCAGAACAAGACCATTATGGTCAGGCCGACATAAGCGACGGCCAGCCATGTAATCGGAGTATCCAGAACCTGAGAAAATTTTGCCTCTTCTAAAGCAACCATGACGCCCAATCCTTCCGGTAAAGAAGGAAATGATACCCCGCCGGTCGTTACCGAATTATTAACGGCGCCTTATTTAATCGTCGGCGGCCACGGGCGGCCCCGCTTTGTCACGGGAGGCCGGGCCGTCGCCATCGGCGGGGTGCTTTCGGCGGCGGTCGCCTTGGGTTTCCAGGCCTTAACCGTCACCGATGCGCCGGTTTGCGAGCGCATCACCTTGGGTTTGACGACCTGATCAACGGAAGGCGTCTCGCGGCCTACGGCGAATGAATGGCGCATTGCCTGAAGGGGGATTTCCGTTCGCGGGCCTTTTTTAAAGGCCTGCTTGTAAGCCAAGGTATCCTTGGTCAAAGTCGCAAGGCGATCAGGCGTATGATTGCCGAACCGCCGCCAGATGCTTTCAAGGAACGACTTGATTTCCTCCGAAAGGAATAAATCGGCGTCGATATCCGGGCGTCCTTTGGCGAAGGCCCGGTAAACATTGGGTTCAACCGGCCCCATGTCTCCGGCGATGAAAACGGCCGGCATCAGCGCCCGCCCGCCGAACGCTACCGAGTAGTAGGCCTGTGACAGGAACAGCAATCGATGAAGTTTTTGCGGTTGAAGGTATTCGTTTTGGCTCAACGCCGTATCGACAAACCAGAAAGCGATATCAAAAACGGATTCAACGGCGGATGACATGATGCTTTAGGCAACGACATCAAGCAATGACCGCGCCATCTCTTCGCCGGTCTTCAGCGTCTGGGCGTTAAAGCCGTAGGCAAGCCTGGCTTGGATCAACTTTACGAACTCATTTCCTATATCCACTTGTCCGGTCTCATGCACGGCGATGTTGACGCCTCCCGGAGCATAAGCCGTGCCGGATGTCTGCCTGGTGACCAGGGTCGTGGCGCGCACTTCCTTGGCCGCATATCCCTCGGTGGACATATTGGCGATATTGTCGGCGGTCGCGGCAACTTTGCTGCTTTCAGCATTGAGGGCGGAAACCGCCGAGGACATGATGCCTGAAATAGTCATAGTGCGATTCTAACCCGATTTACATCGATCCGACAATGACGCACATCACACTCTGATATTACATGAAAAACGACGCCGACGTGAAAAGGAGGATATTCATCCCTCCATCTCCCTTTTATCCCCCTATCCCCTCATCATCACACTCGGCATTAAAGGCTGATGCTCAGGGACGCGCCGAGGGGGTTGTTGTGGCCGTGAACGACTCTGGAAGTGGTTTCGTAGACATGCACGGCCTTGGCGATATGCCCGACGAACCCCCGTCCGCCCGCCGCCGCATAACCGGTGCCATGACTAAAGGCATCGCCGACCTCGAACATGGCGGCGAATGTTTGGCTGGGAGCGTTGAACCTGCCGCCCGCATAGTTGCCGCCCGACCGCGCCTTGCGGTCATCAACATCTTGTTTTTCATTCTCGAATCTGAACGAGGCGTCATTAAAACTGACGCCGACTCCGCCGCTTATCCCTTCTATCGGATGACGCTCGAAAGAGGCAATGGAACTCAGCCCGGTGGGCGCACGATTCCCCGGCACGACCGATGTTGTCGATAAGTTGGAAACCTGACTCATCCGCGCCTCGATTTATACTAACAAAACCCACGCCCGGGCAAGCGCAAGGCGGAATGATCCACACCTACACTTACCCAACGTCCATGCTATAGTAAAATCGTGGAAAGTCAAGGAGTTAATAAATTTATCAACAAGATTCTAAAGATTAGAGCGTTTCAAAAAATCAAGCACGGCGTCGGCCCCGCCGAAGTCGTATATTTCATTGTGTCCGACTCCGGCGAGCCAACGGCTTTCCTTGGGTTGTTGCGCCAGAGCAAAAAGCTTTTGTCCGAATTTTACGGGGACCGTGCCGTCATTTTCGCCATGGATGATTAACAGCGGACATCTGACGCCGGCGATGCGGGATGCGGAATCAAACTTGTCCCTGTTCAGCAGACGAACCGGAGCATAGGGATAGTGATGGGCGGCAACGTCGGTGACGGAGGTAAACGGCGCCTCCAGCGCCAGCGCGGCGGCGGGAGTTTCCTGCGCCATCTCGGCGGCCATCCTGACGGCGACGCCGGAGCCGAGAGATTCGCCGTAAAGCACCGTTAATTCCGGCTTGACGCCTTCGCCGGCAAGGAAAGCGAGGGCGGCGCGGCCGTCGGCGTAAAGGCCTTCTTCCGTCGGTTTTCCCGTATTCCCGCCATACCCTCGATATTCGAGCAACAGCAGACCGTACCCGGCGTCCAGGTAAGGGCGCGCCTTGTCGCTGCGACTCCCGATATTTCCGGCATTGCCGTGAAAGAAAATTATCGTCGGTCTTCCCGGCGGCGCCGCCCTGTACCAGGAGCGAAGGTCAATGCCGTCCGCAGTCCGCAAGATCGCCGGCCGCATTTCGGCAACGCCGCTCGCCGTCGGCGACGGAACCGAAGTATCGGGAAAGTACAGAAGGCTGCGCTGGAACAGGAACAGAGCGGCGACCATCAAGAAATAGGAGGCCGCCAAAACGGTGATGAACCCGCTCATAAGGCGCCCGATGCGCACGTCGGCGCCTCCTTGCCACAGAAGAGTAACGGGGGGGTCAGCCCGTCCCGTTTTCGAAGGCCACCCACTGTCCGTCCGAGAGCTGGCACGCCGTCCCGTCGTTTCTCAGCATTTCCTTGTCGACGGAGACTACGGCGCGGTAGTCGCGGCAAACGGCGTAGTCGTTCCCCGGACGGAAGGTGCTGGTCGGCCTGAAGACGCCGCTGCTGCCGGTTTTCGGATTACTCCAGCTCATGGCCTGTCCGTCGGAAACGGTGGCCAGGGCGTTCCTGGCGGTGTTGTTATAGCGCGCCTGATCCGAGGGTCCGAGGCGACGGCCCACAAGATACCCGCTACTGCCGCCGACGATGACGCCGGCTGCGGTGAATAACATTTGGCCTACTCCGTTGCCTAAATGATACCCGGCGACGCCGCCGACAATAGCGCCCAAACCGGCTCCCAGAGCCTCGCCATTGCTCACGTTTTTAAGATCGCCGACATCCAAGGAGCCGCCGCAGGCGGCGACCATAAGCGATAAGGTAACGACGGAGACTTTCTTCATCAAATCCTCCTTTCGACCCGGCTTCTGCCGGTCGGTCCCGAAATCGAGGGGAACCAATGGGTCAATATGATAGCATAACGACCATCCTAACGCCAAAAAATTAAGATTTCCTTGCCTGGCCGATCAACCGCCGGCTCCCGCGCTTTCCCCTCCTTACCAAGGAGGGGCAGGGGAGGTTGCTGCAACGACCCCCTAACTCCCCCTTGAAGCAAGGGGGAGGATTTTTCAGGGCCATTCTTTACGGCCATTGGTATAATTCTTCTTAATTCCGCAATTCTATTCTATGCCGGCGGCGAGGCGCGCCTTGTGTCGGCTCAATCTTTCGCGTCGGCTGACGGAGCGAAGCTGGCCGCAGGCGGCCATGATGTCGCGGCCGCGAGGGTTTCTTATCGGCGCCGAATAGCCGGCATTGTTGAGGAATTCGGCGAAGCTTGTTATCGTTTCAGGCGTCGAGCATTTAAAAGGCGCTCCCGGCCACTCGTTAAAAGGCAACAGGTTGAACTTTACCGGCAGGCCTTTGACCAGACGCACCAGTTCGCGGGCATGTTCGGGGGTGTCGTTGACGTCCTTCAACATGATGTATTCAATGGTGATGCGCCGGGCGTTGTGAGCGCCGGGATATTCGCGGCATGCCTCGATAAGTTCCTTGAGCGGATACTTTTTGTTGATGGGGACCAGTTTGTTGCGCAGCTCGTCGTTGGGGGCGTGCAGGCTGACCGCCAGATTGACCCCTGTTTCCTCGCCGAGGCGGCGGAACATGGGAACCACGCCCGACGTAGACAGGGTAATGCGCCGCTTGGAGATGGAAAGGCCCTCGCCGTCCATGATGATCATCAGCGCTTTCGCCACCTGCTCATAGTTGAACAGAGGCTCGCCCATGCCCATGACCACGATGTTGGTGAGCAGCCTGTCCTTCTTGGCGCGAGGCCACTCGTTAATGGCGTCCCGCGCCGCCATAACCTGGGCGACGATCTCTCCCGCTGTCAGGTCGCGGACCAAAAGCTGGGTGCCGGTATGGCAGAAAGCGCACCTCAACGTACATCCGACCTGGGTGGAGATACACAACGCGCCCCGATCCTCTTCCGGCAAAAATACGGTCTCGACCTCGTTGCCGTCGGCGAACCTGAGCAGCCACTTGATCGAACCGTCGGTCGAGTTCTGTCGGGTAACCGTTTGCGGGCGCTCCACGGTGAACATCTCGGCCAGCTTGCCGCGCGCCGTTTTCGACAGCGTGGTCATGCGGGCGAAATCGGTCTCGCCGTGGTGATATATCCAGTGCCAGACCTGCTTGGCGCGAAACGGCTTCTCGCCCGCTTCCGCCAGCGCCGCCGCCAGTTGGTCGCGGCTCAGGCCCAAAAGACTGATTCGTTCCCCGGTCATGGCGTCCCTTATTTAATCCCGCAGGCCTTGTTGACGGCCGCGTAGGCGGCGGCAAAGCCGGTCAGCGAGTAAGTATCGACGGTAAGGGTTTCGCGATTCGACGTGCCGGTGATGGTCATCGTGGAACCGGCGCGCATTGCGCCGACCAACGCCTTGTCGGCCTCGGCGTCATAGGCCCAGGCGACGCCGCCGTCGGTGAACAGGCGAAATTCACTTTTGCCGACGGCTACGACGGCTTCGCTGCCGCTCTGGTAGGTGTAGCCGGAATCAAAGCTGATCACATTCAGGGATTTTTCCGCCGGGCGGTGAGTCACCATAAAATTGACATCTCCGCGCTTGGCGTACTCGCCCTTGGATTTTTTCGGCTCGGAGGCGATAAAGCATGTAGTGCCGGCGGCCTCGGTTTCGACGAAGGCGCTCCAGTCGCCGAAGTTATCGATAAGCTCGGCAAAAGCCGGCGCCGGAAGACCGAGCGCAATAGCCAGGGGCATAATAGGAAAGAGATGTCTCATAGGCCGGTGTTTTAATCCTCCCTCGCCCTATCGTCCAGAGGCGGCCGGTCGAGAAACTTGTCGGCGTTCTCGCCGAGGACGGATTTTTTGCGGAAAACGGGCTGTCCGAAGACATGTTCCTTTACCGGCCCGACGGGACCGCCCGACCGCTCCGGACGCCGGGCGAAGCTGCCCATGCTTAAAAGCCGGTCATACATGACGATGGCTCCGGCGATGCCGACGTTGACGCAAAAGCGGGTCGGTATCCTGATCACATGATCGCAGCGCGCCGTCATCTCTGCCGACAGCGAGGCCCGCTCCGGTCCCATGACATACGCCGCGCATCGGGGATGGCGGAAGCTCGGCAAATCCACGGCTTCATCCAGCAACTCGACGCCGACCAGCGCACAGCCCTTGGGCAGCAACAGCGAGGCCGCATCGGGAAAACTGTAGAACGGCACATGCCCAGGCGCATCCGAGGTGTCGGCTTTGCCCCCCTCGCTTTGCGCATAGACGGCGGCTACGGTAAACACGAAACCGGCGCCGAAGGCGTGGGCCGTGCGGAACAAGGCGCCGACATTCCCGGCCTTGGATATTCGCTCGACGCCGATGCCGAAATAGCCGCGCATGAGAGAGGTCTCCATTTATGAGTTCGCCAGTTCCATTTCCACTACCTTCTTAATGGGGCCGAGGCTTTCACTTGCCGTCTTCCAAACAATGGGTACGCTGAGGCTGTGGTATTCGTGACGATAGATGTTACCGGCATCGGCCATGTCCCGCCAGGGGATGTCAGGATGTCGGCCCTTGATATTGTCGGGCAGTCGCCGTGAAGCTTCCGATATGGTCAGCAGGGCATGAAGGACGGCATAGCGGGTTTTGGCGTCCGCCGCGAACCCGGCCTGATCCAGACCCTCGATGAAGTCCTTGATAAGCCGGATGTTTCGGGAAATATCCTCCAACCACTCACGGGCGCGTTCAGAAGGCACGGACGGCCTCGCCGACAATCCGGTTGTGGATGCTTTCCGCCAATGAACCCGTCTCCACCACATCGGCGCCGGGCATTATTTCGCCGATGCGCCGACAAATTCCGGCATAGCTGAAAAGGTCGGGAAAGCGCCGTTTGTCAAATTCAATCAGAATATCAACGTCTGACTCAAGCCCGGCCTCGCCTCGCGCCACCGAACCGAACACGGCGGCATGGCGAATGCCCAATTCAGAGAGTTCCCGACGATGATCTCTAAGAGTCTGAATAACTCCGGCCAGCCCGCTGGCGGCTCCGCCTCCCCGCGCCCCGTCACGAATCAGGCGGCGGATGGCTCCGGCTCGGGTGGAAATGGCGTTGGCGCGCCGAAAGGCTTCAATCATTCCAAGGTCGTCGTCGGAGAAAGGAACGATGATACGTTTTGTTGTCGGCATCGCCGGAAACTCCAAAACAACATATATGGCATATTATATAATAAAGTATGCCGTTTTAACAATAAGCATAATTTTGCTTTTTTGTTTTCGCAACAATCCAAAAAAAAGGCCGATGCTTTTCAGCATCGGCCTTGGAGTTTGTTCCAGATCAGTTTATGTCGCTGAACTTAGAACGGGAAGATGATGTCCAGAAGCTGTGTGCCCCAGCGCGGTTGCTGGAGATCGCTGAGCGATCCGCGACCGCCGTAAGTAACGCGCATCTCGGCAATCTTGGTATGAGCAATGGTGTTGTCGTAAGCGATATCTTCGGGACGGATCACCCCGGTGAGCATCAGCTCGCGCATCTCGCTGTTTACCTTGATCTCCTGACGGCCGAAGACGACAAGGGCGCCGTTAGGCAGGACCTGGGTGACCACGGCGGCAAAAGTCAGGGCGATGTCTTCTTTTCGATCAATCGCGCCGTCGCCGCTGGTATTGCCTTTGGTGCCGAGGTTGACAATGTCGGCTGCGGTGTTGATGGCCTGGGGGAGCTTCTTGGCGAGTTCAGCCTCCCAGCCCAGGAAAGCGGTCAGATCCGAATTCTGGGTATCTTCGCGCACGCCCGTCGTTACGTTGGTGAGCTTTGCCGAATCAGACAGGGAGAGCGAAACGGTTATGATGTCCCCCACCTCTTTGGCGCGATGGTCCTTGAAGAACGCCCTGGCGCCGGCGCGCCACAGGGAGTTCGGGTTTTCCTCAACGACCGCCGGGGCGGGCATGGGCATGCTGACCGGTTGATAGCCCGGCCGCACCGTGGGATTGGTGATATTGCTCACCTTGGGGCCGCCGTTGACATCGGCGAGACGGGACAACGTATTGCAGCCGACCAGAGCCGACGCAATCATGGCCGTCGCGGCGAGGCGAAGCGTATGACGAATTATTTTGCGGTTCATGACATGTCTCCTAGTTTATGGCCACGGAGCTTGTGGACCTGACCGTCACCGTGCCGGCCCCGGTCACCACCGCTTCGACCACGGTGTTGCTTTGGGTGTTGGTGACGCGAACGGCGTCGCCGTCGCTGCCATCGTCCATGGCCTTGCCCTGGGCGGTCAGCACCATATCCGGCAAGCGGAGCACCATAGTTACCAAGCCGCCCCTGGTGACCATGATCGGTCGGCGGACATCCGAGGCGCGCACCGGGGCGCCGGGGCGCAGACTCCTTACCGGGGCCTTGCCGACAAGACCCTCGGCGCTGAGAATGGTGTCGCTCTGCAACCGCCCGTCGCGTGATTTGATCCATTCTATGTCCTTCAGGGCGATAACCTCGCCGGTCAGCACCCGCCGCGTAAGGACAGGCACGTCGTTTACCTTGAACACCTTCCCGGTGACCCGAACGCTCTTGGCGGCGGGGTCGCCGGCCGGGGCGGCAATGTTGAGCGTAAAGCGATTGGACTGCCGGTCGTATTCGATGTCGTCAACGGACAAGGTGGCTTCGGCGTCGCCGGGGACGTAAAGGCGTAACGTGCGATTGCTCACTTCCACGACCATGTCTGCGGTTACGCCTGTGTTTTTGTCGACGAGCGCGGCCAGAATATGGTCTTCGATTTCCTCGCGCCTGATGACGATGCTTTCGCGCTCGACAACGGTCTTTTCGTGAACGCTCAAGGGCCGCCAGTTTACTTTGTAAGCCTGCGCCACGCGAAACAGCCAGTTGGCGTCGAAAGTGGCCCGCTTTCCGGGTTCGGGCGAATAAGCCACGGGGATATCGGCATTTTCTCCGGCATTGGCGAAAAAGTCGCCGAGCCGCACCATCCTGCCGGCGACAATTACCGATTCGTGGAGCAGAACCTGTTTGCTCTTCTCCGGCAGGTCTTCGGCGACGGTCTTTGACTCCTTGGCGGCGAGGGCTTCCGGGGCCGCCAGCAATACGGCGGCGAAAACAAAGGACAAGATGCTGATTTTCATGATCAGACTCCTTATTTCATCTGATTCAGGGTGCTCATCATTTCGTCTGAGGTCTGAATGACTTTCGAATTCATTTCATAGGCTCTTTGCGCCGAAATCAGGTTGGATATCTCCTCGACGGCATTAACGTTCGAGGTTTCCAGGAACCCCTGAAGCAGGGAGCCGAATCCGGTGTCGCCGGGATTGCCCGTGGTCGGTTTTCCCGAGGCGGGGCTTTCCTGATACAGGTTATCGCCCATGGCCTGGAGGCCGGTTTCGTTGGGAAATACGGCGATCTGGATCTGCCCTACGTTCTTCAGGCTGACCTTGCCTTGTTCTTTGACCAGGACCTGGCCGCTGCTGTTGACGGTCACATCGACGGCGTTGTTGGGCACCGTGATTCCCGGTTGCAGGGTGTAGCCGTCATGAGTGACGATTGTTCCGCTGGCGTCCAACTGAAAAGTTCCATCCCGCGTGTAACCGGTCTCGCCGCTGGGCAGCAGGATTTGAAAGAAGCCTTTGCCTTGAACGGCCATGTCGAACGTGTTGTCGGTCGCGCTCAGATTTCCCTGTTCATGGATGCGATAAACCGCCGCCAGCTTGACTCCCAATCCCAACTGAACGCCCGAGGGCACGATTGTGCCGGCATCCGATGAGGTGGAGCCGACGCGGCGCAGGTTCTGATACAACAGGTCATGAAATTCCGTCCGGCGACGCATGAACGCCGTAGTATTCATGTTGGCGAGGTTGTTGGAAATAACTTCCACGTTACGCTGCTGGGCAAGCATTCCCGTTGCCGCTACGCTTAAAGATCTCATTTTCCCGTTCCTTTCTTGTCTTAATCTTGTTTTTCTTATGCCACTCTGGCGAATTCCTGAACCATCTTCTGGATGCGCTCATCTTCACGGTCGATGAACTTTTGCGCCGCGCCGTAGGCCCGGTTCAGTTCAATCATTCTGGTGATTTCGATAATGGGCTGAACGTTGGAGCCTTCGATCATGGTCTGCATGATGTCCGGTTTGGCGACGTTCTGAGGCGCGCCGCCGCCGGCGGAGTAAAGACCGGACGAGGTCGCGCGCAACTGCTGCTCGTTGTCAAAACGAACGACGCGCATCCGGCCCAGCTCGCCGTTCTCCGTGGAGACGACGCCGTCCCTGGAGATGTTGATTTCCGTGTCCCTGGCGCTGAAGACAAACGGCTGTCCGCTATCCGAGAGAACCGGGTCATTTCGCTGCGTAACCAGTTGTCCCGTATCGTCTAGTTTAAAATTGCCGTTGCGGGTGTAGCGTTCTCCATCTGCGGTTTTGACAACGAAGAATCCCTCGCCGCTTATCGCGACATCTAACGGATTCCCGGTCGTCTGTATGGGGCCTTCGGACAGATCGCGCACGGTTGCGACATCGCGGACATAGGCGATTTTATCGCCGAAAATCTTTTCTCCGCCCTTGCTTTGCACCAAATGTTGGACGAACATCATTTTCTCGCCCTTGAAGCCGGTGGTGTTCATGTTGGCGATGTTGTTGGCGACAACGGTCAACTGCCGGCGCAGACTGTCTTGACTGGAAAGAGCTACCCTTGATGTGTTTTCCATTTTACCAGATTCCCGTAAACTAAGTTTTTGCTGTTAGACGGGTAGGCTTGCATACCTCATGCCAAGCGCATGAATCCTTTAGAAACAATATGTTATGTGGTTTTTTGGCGGAGAATCAGCAATTTTATCCAAGATGTCGGGTATGGGTTGCCCGGCACTTATTGCCCGCATATCCTAGCGCTTGAAGATTGGTGTTACTGTATAGTGGTCGGCGGGGTAATATCGGCTGAGCCGTTCGAGTCGGGCGGATTTCAACCACTTATTAACCTGAAAGATTTATATTGTCCCTGTTCGGCGCTGATTGAATTGGGTCTGTCGTTATTACGGGTGCGTGAAAAATGGCCGATGATGATGATGAACAGGAGGAAGGCGGCGAAGGAGAGGCCGCCGAAGAAGGAGAAGAAGGCGAAGGCGGCGCTAAAGGCGGCAAAAAGAAACTCCTTATCCTCATCGGCGTCGCCTTGCTCCTGGTGGTCGGCGGAGCCGCCGCCGCTTACTTTACCGGCCTGATGGACCCGTTGATTGAAATGGTGGCGGGCGGCGGCCATAAGAAAGCGGATGGCGGGGAAGAGGCGGCCCCGGCAACCGCCGTCTTTCATGAATTGCCGGAACTTCTGGTTAATCTCAATACGGGCGGACGCAAATCTGTTTTTTTGAAAATTCGCATCAGTCTGGAGCTGGAGAAAGCGGAAGATATACCGAAAATCGAGGGAGTAATGCCGAGGGTTATTGATAACTTTCAGGTTTACCTGCGGGAGCTGAGGGTTGAGGATCTCAAGGGGTCGGAAGGCATGTACCGGTTACGCGAGGAACTGCTTATGAGAGTCAGCGCGGCGGCGGCCCCGGCCAAGGTCAACGATGTGTTATTCAAGGAAATGCTTGTCCAGTAGCCCCGGAAATTGCGGGGATTATGCTTGAACCGGTTTTTAATCAACGAGACAATGCGCCATGACTGTTTCCGCCGAAGCTGATGAGGACCAAGACGCCCTGGCCGCCGAATGGGAAGCTTCGCTCGGCGGCGGCGCTCCCGCTCCCGCCGCCGGCGGCGGCAGCGGCAGCGAACAAGATGCCCTTGCCGCCGAGTGGGAAGCGTCAATGGGCGGCGGCGGCGCCGCCGCCGCTCCCGCCGCCGGCGGCGCCACGTCAACCCGCGTTCTCAACCAGGATGAAATCGACAGCCTTCTCGGCTTTGATGACGAAGGCACCGACACCGTCGGCGAATCCGGCATCCAGGCCATTCTCAGCAGCGCGCTTGTTTCCTACGAGCGGTTGCCGATGCTGGAGGTGGTGTTTGACCGGCTGGTCCGCCTTATGTCTACTTCCCTGCGCAACTTTACGTCCGACAACGTCGAAGTGTCGCTGGATAACATCGCGTCAACACGTTTCGGCGATTATCTGAACTCTATTCCGCTGCCTGCCATGCTGAGCGTTTTCAAAGCCGAGGAATGGGATAACTTCGGCTTGATCACCGTTGATTCATCGCTGATTTATTCGATTGTCGATGTCCTGCTGGGAGGCCGGCGCGGCACGGCGGCAATGCGGATTGAAGGCCGACCCTACACCACCATCGAGCGAAGCCTGGTGGAACGCATGATCCATGTGATGCTCAATGATCTCAGCGCCGCTTTTGAGCCTTTGAGTCCGGTGACTTTCCGCTTTGAAAGGCTGGAAACCAACCCGCGTTTCGCCACGATTTCAAGGCCCAGCAACGCCGCTATCGTCGTCCGCCTGCGAATCGACATGGAAGACCGTGGCGGACGTCTGGAGATGTTGCTGCCCTACGCCACGCTGGAGCCGGTTCGCGAACTGCTCCTGCAAATGTTCATGGGCGAAAAGTTCGGGCGTGACTCCATCTGGGAAACCCATCTGGCCGAGGAATTGTGGCTGACCGATGTTCCCCTGGAAGCGGTGCTTGACAAACAGATCATGCGTCTCAGCCAGGTCTTTAACCTCAAGGTCGGCTCGCGGATAATGTTTGATGCTACGCCTGATTCTCTGGTTGATTTAAGGTGCGGCGATGTTTCGCTGTACTCCGGCAAAATGGGCAGGAAAGGCGATCACATGGCTATCCGCATAGAGAATCGCCTGATTGAAAGAAGGAGTGACTGATCATGCTTTTTTCGTTGGCCCTTGATGTATTTCTCGCCGTTCTTCTGATCGTCACCATTTGTTACGCCATGGTGCTTAATCGGAAGCTCAGTCGTTTCCGCAATGAAAAAATGGAATTGGAAAAACTGGCCAAATTATTCGGCGAAGCCATGGAGCGGGCCGGAGACAGCATCGGCAAATTAAAAAATACCGCCGGAGGCCTACAGGACCGCATCGACAAGGCCCAGGCGTTACGGGACGATCTGGTGTTTCTTATCGACCGGGGCGGTTCCGCCGCCGACCGGCTGGAGGAAATGGTGCGCGAAGCCAGAAATGAAGGCGGATTCGGACCTCGCCCGGTTCCCGAATATCACCTCGGCGCCGAATCCCCGCCGCAAAATAAAGAGAAAAAAACAAAAAGCGGCATTGATAAAGAAAACAACGCTCCCAAGCTTCGATCCGAAGCGGAGCGTGAACTTCTGAAAGCGCTCCAGGCGGCGCGTTGAGATGATGGTGCAACCATGATTAATTTTTTCTCCAGAGTGCGCTTCCTGCCGATAACCATTTTTGCGGCGGCCCTTATGCTTACGGTAAAGGTCGGGGATATCTGGGACGGGTTTGACGGCGTTCTGAACGGCTCGATATCCGTATCCGAGGCCAAGGCCCAACAGGCTGCCGCCGCTCCTCCGGCCGCTCCCCCTGCTGCCCCGGCCGCCCCGGCCAAACAAGACGGTCAGGCGACTCCGCCCGCGCCTTCCCCCGCCGTGGAAGACCCGACGCTGCTGACGCAGACAGAGATCGAGTTGCTGCAAAAGCTTGCCGAGCGCCGCGAACTTCTGGACCGGCGGGAAACAGAGATCAGTCAGCGCCAGGGGTTGCTTAAAGCCGCAGAGTCGCGAATCGACAAGAAGGTCGAGGAACTCAAACTGTTCCAGGACACTATTTCCAAGCTCATCAAGACTTATAACGAGCAACAAAACGCCAAGGTGGCCAGTCTGGTAAAAATTTACGAGGCGATGAAACCGAAGGACGCCGCCCTTATTTTCCAGGAACTGGACATGGACACGCTTCTTCTGGTGGCGGAACGCATGAAGGAAAACAAGCTGGCGCCGATCATGTCCAAGATGAATCCGGCGCGGGCGACGGAAATTACCGTTGAACTGTCGCGCTTGAGAAACCTTCCAAAATCCGGTCCAAGCGCGGGCGGGTAATCTGAAAACGGTTGCTAATATAATTTCCTTGATCTAACTAATATCAACTAATTCTTTAGGAATTAGGCTTAAAGCTCGGACGTGGTTTCTGTGCTTAAGTCGGGGACGAGCCGAATATGGAGCGTTAAATGGCAGTCGATATGAATATGAATGTCTTGGTGGTGGATGACTATAAAACCATGCTGAGAATCCTGCGTAACTTACTCGGTCAGTTAAAATTCAATAACGTTGACGAAGCGACCGACGGCTCCATGGCGTTGGCAAAGCTGCGTCAGGGTAACTTCGGATTGATAATTTCCGATTGGAACATGGAGCCGATGACGGGAATTCAGCTCCTCAGGGAGGTTCGCGCCGATCCGAATCCGAAGCTGAAGTCGCTTCCCTTCATCATGATCACGGCTGAAAGCAAGTCGGAAAACGTCATTGCCGCCAAAGAGGCCGGGGTTTCCAACTACATCGTCAAGCCGTTCAACGCGGAAACCCTGAAATCAAAGCTTGTCAGCGTGCTGGGTAATTTCTGAATGGCGCGGGGCGCGCCGCCTGTAAATTCAGACTAACGCGATATGGAAGATTTTGTTTCCCCTCCGCAATCCTCCTCCGAAGGCGGCAGAGGCGTGGTTTTTCTCTATCTGTCTCTTTACCTCCTCATTCTTTCCTTTTTCCTTCTTTTGATAAGCATCTCCACGTTTGAGGAAAGCAAGCAAAAGGCCGCCATCGGCAGCGTTACGGCGACCTTCGCCAATATAGTGCCGCCGGCGACCGAGATTACCGCTTCCCCGTCGGAAGAAGGCGGCGGACTGACGGGCCAGGCTTTTCAGGAAGAAATCACCGGCTTGTTCGCAACCTCCCTGCGCATCGCCAAGGTGGCGATTGTTCAGCCGGGACAGTTGATGCACGTTCAAATCCCGACCGACGCCGTATTCTTTGACAGCAAAGCCGAGATCAGACCGGCGCAGAGTCCGCTGCTGGATCGGATCGTCGCCTCGCTGAATCAACGACCGCCGGGCCTCCGTCATGATATGGAGTTTGTAATCGGCAGCCCCTACGTCGGCGACAAAAGCCTTCCTATCGGACAAACCCTTGAAATGGCGCGCGCCGGCGTCGTCGCCCGTGAGTTATCGGCGCGCGGCGCTCCCCCCGACAGCATTTCAATCGGCATCAAGGCCGGCGATCCTGATGAAATAAATATCTGGTTCTATACCCGAAGCATTGAGGAAACGCGCCTGAAGTTCAAAACGGCGGCTCCAAGCAAGGACGACGCCGTTAATAAGAGCGAGAGCGGAAAAAGCGTACCGTAACAACCTGATGAAAGTTGGCCGAGAAGGGTTATGGAAATAAAACCCGCCGATTATCTGCAGCCGCCGGTCGGCAGCATGGCATGGATGTACATTTTCACGGACATGGTGTCCCTGATGCTGACCTTTTTCGTCATGTTGTTCTCTATGTCCGACGTCAACCCCGATAAATGGAAATCATTGACCGATGCCCTCTCCCAGGCCCTCAATCCTTCGGGTTCGGGGCCGATGGCGGCGGCTACGGCCGAGTTCAATATCGCCAAACTTTTCCGCAAACAGGCGATTAATCTGGATTATCTGGACGGAGTGCTTGAAGAAGCGGTTATAGGCGATCCGTTTCTCGGTAAAAGTCATATCATGCTTCTTGAAGATCGTCTGATCATCGCTTTGCCCGGCGATATGCTTTTCCAGCCGGGTCGCGCCGTCCTTTCGGAAGGGGCGCGGGAAGCCTTGTTTAATCTCGGCGGCGTCCTGCGCAATATCGGCAATCAGGTCGGCGTCAACGGTCATACGGACTCTCTGCCTCCCGTCGGCGGAGATTACAGTTCCAACTGGGAGCTGTCGCTGGCCCGCGCCGTCTCCGTCGCCAACACTATACGCCGTTCGGGATATACCGATGAGATCATTCCCTATGGCTATGCCGACAGTTATTTTTCCCAACTGTCCGACATGCCTGTGGAAACGCGGCAATCTCTCGGCCGGCGGGTAGAAATCGTGGTGATGCCGACGGTCGGTAATTAACGGCATTTGATGATGGGAAACATTATATTGTCGGCGGGTTTAGAATTAATCCTCCCCCTTTCGAAGG
>MIAA01000052.1:124233-134145 GCA_001830425.1 Rhodospirillales bacterium RIFCSPLOWO2_02_FULL_58_16 | reverse complement strand
GCAGCAACCTCCCCTGACCCCTCCTTGGTAAGGAGGGGAAAGCGCGGGGATCGATGCACACGGGTTCAAAAAAGGTGTTTTGCGTTATTGTTGCTGTGCTTGTCGGCGGCGGCGATATCGGTATTTCCGGCCGTTGACGCCCTGGCCGAAGCGATTTCCGTCCGCACCGCTTCCCACGAAGGATATGGCCGCATAGTTTTCAACTGGCCGAGTCCGGTGCCTTTCACCGCCAGCTCGTCCGGGCGCAGTTTGGTCGTCAAGTTCAGTCGTCCGATCGAGGCCTCATATGCCCCCGTGGTGAAGGGGCTGGGAAAGTATCTGAGCGACGCCAAGCCGGGCGCCGACGGTCGTTCCGTGACCTTTACTCTCAAGGACGACTTCGGGGTTCGGAGCTTTGACATGGGCGCCGCCGTCATCATTGACCTGCTGGACAAGGAACAGGCCGCGCCGACTTCCGTCAGCGCCGCTCCCAAGGACGCTCCCCCGGTGAATATTCGTGCCGCCGAGCACAAGGATTATACCCGCATCGTTTTCGACTGGCCTTCCGCGCCGCCTTACGCCGTCCGACGCAACGGCGGAGATGTTGTGATTTCCTTCACCCGCCCCGGTCGGGTTGATCTCAAGGCATTAAAAACAAAACCGCCCAAATTCATCCTCGGCGCTTCTTCCGAGGCTAAGGACGCCGGGCCGAGCGTTACCCTGAAAATAGCGGAGACCTCCGAAATACGGCATTCCCTTTCCGGCGCCAAGGTCGTCGTTGACGTCATGCCTCCCGGCACGCTGAATCCTGCCGCCGCCCCGAAACCGGACACGGCGGCCCCGGCTTCCGCCTCGGCGGATAACGCCGCCGCGTCCGAAACAAAAGCGCCTGAAGCAGCCGCGTCCGAGGTTAAAACACAATCTGCGTCCACGGCGGCGCCGCCCGCAAAGGCGGGAAAGCCGCAAGCTCTCACCCCGCCGCCGACGCCCGAAGCTGCGGAAAAGGCTACGGCGGAAGCGGCGACAAAACCGGCGACCGGGGGAGCCGTTCCGGCGGCGAAGGTGACGGTAGCGCCCGTACAGGGGGAGGGAGAGGGCGAGGGCGATGTCATCGCCGTGCGCTTTGACTGGGACGAGCCGGTTGCCGCCGCAGTGTTCCGCCGCGCCGACAACCTGTGGGTAGTTTTTGACAAGCAGACAAAGGTTGACGCCGCGACGTTGCGGACATCGGCCGGCAATATCTTTCACGGCATCGAGCAGATTCCTTCGGAACGGGCTACGGTGCTTCGCATAAATACCGTGGCCGGTGTCAACCCCGGTCTCAAGCGGGACGGACTGGCGTGGATTTTTGAATTCCGCAAGCGGCCCTTGCAGGCCCGCCAGCCGATCGAGGTCAAGGCCCAGCACGATTCGCCGGTCGGCGCCCGCCTGTTCATTCCGGTGGCCGAGCCGGGCAATGCCGTCGTCGTCAAGGACCCCGAAGTCGGCGACGCCATCGTGGTGGTCCCGGTTATTCCCCTGGGGTACGGGGTTTTTCAGGCCTATGAGTATCCCCAGGCCCGCATCCTGATGAGCAGCCAGGGCGTCGCCATCCAGCCGAAAATCGATGAACTCAGGATTCTCCCCTTGCGCCAGGGCATAGAAGTGACCGGCGCCGGAGGCATGTATCTGTCGCCGGTTACGGCGTCATCGGCCGCCGACGCCACGCTGGGCGCCATGCAACCGTTGACCCGCGCCCTTGATCTGGAAAAATGGAGCAAGGACGGCCCGGATAAATTCACCGCCGTCAGGCAAAGTCTCCAGAAGGCGACATCGCCGGAGAGCAATCCTAAAAGCGAAAGCGCGCGTCTGGACCTGGCCCGCTTCTTCTTTGCCAACGGCTACGCCGCCGAGACCATCGGCATCATGGATTTGCTGGAGAAAGAAAAGCCGGATATCATTAATAATCCCGAATTCAGGGTATTGCGCGGCGCCTCCCGTTATCTTATGGGCCGCTACCCGGAAGCCAAAACGGATTTGGAAGACTTGAGTCTGGTCGGCAACGACGAGGGGACTTTCTGGCTTTCGGCGGTCAAGGCCGGCGAGGGCGATCTGGCGGGAGCGGCAAGCGGACTGAGAAGCACCGGCGCTATTATCCAGCCCTATCCCAAGGCGTTGAAGATGCCGTTGAGCATGCTGGTGGCGGAAGCGGCGATTGAGGTCGGCGACGTTAAACAAGCCGACCGTTTCCTCAAGGCGATTGAGACCGAGAAACCGACCCCCGCCCAGCAGGGCCAAATGAACTATTTGGCGGGGCGGCTGCTGGAGCTGAACGGCGAGTTCGACGGCGCCGTCGGCAAATGGGAGGAATCCCAGGGCAGCCCGCACCGTCCCAGCCGCGCCAAGGCCGCCGTCTCCCGCGCCGAACTTTTGCTGAAGACGGAAAAAATCACCCGCGCCGAAGCCATCAAGGAACTGGAGAAATTGCGCTTTGCCTGGCGCGGCGATGATTTCGAGTTCAAGCTGCTGCGCCGTCTCGGTCATCTTTATATGGAGGAAAATGACTTCCGTAACGGCCTGCGCACCCTAAGGCAACTGGTCACTAACTTCCGCAAGCACGAAAAGGCCCCCGAGGTCGCCCAGGAAATGGTCGACGCCTTTCACCGGCTTTATATCGGCGGCGAGGCGGATCGAATGCTGCCGGTGACGGCCATCGCCCTCTATGATGAATTCAAGGAACTGACCCCGGCCGGCGCCAAGGGCGACGAGATGGTGCAGAAATTGGCCGAACGCCTGGTCAATGTCGATCTTCTTGATCGGGGAGCCGAACTGCTTAAGGCCCAGGTCAATTTCCGCCTCAAGGACAAGGAAAAGGCCAGGGTGGGGGCCAAGCTGGCCATGGTCCATATCCTGGAGCGGAAGTTTGACGACGCCATAAAGGTTCTGGACGACGTCGACATGCCCGGCCTCGATCCTGAAATGGTCGATCAGCGTCGCCATATCAGGGCGCACGCCCTGGTCGGCCTTGAACGCCGGGATGAAGCCGTTGAACTGCTCAAGGAAGACAAGAGCATCGAGGCCGACCTGTTGCGCACCGATATATTCTGGAACGATAAAAACTGGCCCAAGGCGGCCCAATCAATAAGACAGTTGGCCAAGGCCTTCGACGCCAGGCCCAATACTCCTCTTGACGAAAAGCAATCTACTTATATTCTCAACGAGGCCATTGCGCTGGCATTGAGCAATAACGAGCGAGGCTTGGATCGGCTGCGAATCGATTACATAACGGCGATGGACGCAACGCCTCTCAAGGACGCCTTCCGTCTCATCGCCAGCCCCCAGACCATAGGCCTGATCGATTATGAAACCATCGCCGCCAAGGTGACGGATGTTAAGAATTTCCAGACATTCATGGCGACTTACCTTGAACGCATGAAAAGCAAAACCATCGGCGGCGGCTGATTTCCCTGATATGGCGTTGCGAATTGATACTATTGCTGGGGGGTGCAATAGAAGAACTTGACATGATCTTGTGTGAATGTATAAACAAATGAGACACGCGCTTATCCTGATCGACATATCGGGAAAAATAACCGGCCGAGAACTTGGAGGTAGAGTTGGCGATTAATGTCAGGCGTAGGGCGCCCTCCCATCTTTCAGATCAGGGGGCAGTGGCGGAAACAGCCTTAACTTGTACAGAAGACCCTCCGGATCCGGCGTCCGCTCCAATCCGTTGCGATCATGCCGCCGCAGAAGCGCCGTCGGCCAAATCCGGCGGCGGCGTCGTCAAGACGACGCAACGAATCGTCCCGCTTGCCGATGGTCGCCGCCAGGTGGCCCGTTTCCCGCGCAGTCCGCGAGCAGCTTCTTTCCAAAAAACATTTTTCCCTGAAACGAACAGCGCCGAGTGGAACAACTGGCGCTGGCAACTGCAAAACCGCATCCGCAACGAGGACAGGCTGGCTCAAATATTCCGGCTTTCAGAGGATGAGCGGCAGGGCTTGATAAGCCAAGGCGGCGCGTTGCCTCTCGGCATTACGCCCTACTATGCCTCCCTGCTTTCCCAGGACGACGCCGACGATCCTTTGCGCCGGACTCACATTCCCGTCGGCGCCGAACGTCTGTTTATGCCCGGCGAAGAAAGCGATCCCCTGGGCGAAGATCATCATGCCGTCGTTCCCGGCCTGATTCATCGTTACCCTGATCGGGTGCTGTTTCTCGTTACCGGCTCCTGCGCCACATATTGCCGTTACTGCACGCGCTCCCGCGCCGTCGGCGGCAATCATAACTTCAATACCTCGCAGTGGGAGGAGGCCCTCGCCTACATCGAAGCCCATACCGAGGTGCGCGACGTCCTTATTTCCGGCGGCGATCCGTTGACGTTGTCCGATGACAAGCTGAACTGGCTTTTGGGGCGGATTCGCCGCATTCCGCATGTAGAGTTTCTGCGCATCGGCACTAAAACGCCGGTGACGTTGCCGATGCGGATCACCCGCGATCTGGTGCATATGCTTGCGCGCCATCATCCGCTGTGGATGAGCATCCATTTCATCCATCCGGCTGAACTGACTACGGAAACAACAGAGGCCTGTCGTCGGCTGGCCGACGCCGGCATTCCGCTGGGGTCGCAGACGGTCCTGCTCAAGGGCATCAACGACAATGTCGATACGGTGAAAACTCTTATGCAAGGCCTGCTCAAGCGGCGGGTCAGGCCCTACTACCTCTATCAGTGCGACCCGGTTCGCGGGTCGGCGCATTTCCGTACTCCGGTGGAGAAGGGGCTTGAGATCATCCGGGGATTGCGCGGCTTTACATCCGGTTACGCGGTGCCGCATTTCGTCATCGACGCCCCCGGCGGCGGCGGCAAGGTGCCGCTGCTGCCCGACTATGTGATGGGACGCGACGGCGATGATCTTCTGGTCGGCGACATGCACGGCAACGCTCATCGTTATCCTGATCCGGGCGGCGCCATCGGCAAGGATAAGGGGTCGGCTGCGGTCTAGGGATATGCGGATCGGTTTTACTTATGATCTGCGCGATGACTATCTTGCCCTGGGGTACGGTGAGGAAGAAACCGCCGAGTTTGACTCCGAACGCACCATTGCCGCCATCGAGGCGGTGCTTCGGGGACGCGGCCATTATGTGGACCGCATCGGCAACGTCTGGAGTTTGACCGGGCGGTTGGCGGCGGGCGATCGCTGGGACGTGGTTTTCAACATTGCGGAGGGGCTGCACGGCGTCGGGCGCGAGTCGCAGACGCCGGCGCTGCTGGACGCCTTTTCCATCCCCTATACCTTCTCCGATCCCATGGTTACCGCTGTTACCCTTGACAAGGCGGTAGGCAAGCGCGTCGTGCGCGATCAGGGAGTGTTGACGGCGCCTTTTCGTGTTGTGCGGACGCCGGCGGATGTCGCTTCGGTCGCCTTGCCGTATCCTCTTTTCGTGAAGCCGCTCTCTGAGGGAACCGGCAAAGGCATCACCGAGGCTTCGTATGTAATCGACCTTGCCGGGCTGGAAGCGGCTTGCGCCTATGTATTGAGTGAATTCAAACAACCGGCTCTGGTTGAAACCTACCTGCCGGGGCGCGAGTTTACCGTCGGCATTCTCGGTTCCGGCGCCAAGGCGGAAGCGCTGGGGGTCATGGAGGTATCTTTTACCGACCGCGCCGAACGATGGGGCTACAGCTACCTGAACAAGGAGCATTACGAGGACAAGGTATCCTACGCGCTGGTTGACGATGACGACGCCCGCGCTTCGGTTGCAACGGCGCTGGCGGCGTGGAGGGCGCTCGGCTGCCGGGACGCCGGGCGGGTCGATATCCGCCTTGACGCCGCCGGCAAACCGAACTTCCTTGAGGTCAACCCTCTTCCCGGCCTGCACCCGGATCGCTCCGACCTCGTTATCCTCGCCGGGTTGAAAGGCATTACCCACGCCGAGCTGATCGGGCGCATTCTTGACAACTGCCTTGACCGACTGCGCGACGAACCACCGCCGGCCCCGCCGAGAGTTGCCGAACTGCGCTCCGCCGAACGGATTCGACGCGCCCTGATTTTGCATTCGGATGTCCCCGCCGACGCCCCGCCTGACGAGCAGGAAACTTTACAGCAGGCCGCCGAAATCAACGCCGCGCTGGTTGCCGGCGGCTTTACCGTGTCGCGTCTGGCTTATGACGTTGATGAAGACGGCCTGGCCTCGCGGCTGCGCGCCGCCGCGCCCGATATTGTTTTTAACCTGGTCGAATCCGTGGCCGGCCGCAGCGATAATATCAATCGCGCCCCCGCCTTGCTTGATCGCCTGGGCCTGGCTTTTACCGGCTGCGAATCCGAAACGATCACCGCCACCGCCGATAAACCGGCGGCCAAGCGTCGCATGCGCGCCGCCGGCATTGCGACTCCGGACTGGCTGATGCAGGACGAGGCGACGGAAGAAGGTCCGCCGCTTGACGGCCCCTTCATCATCAAGTCGCTTTGCGAGGACGCCTCGTTCGGCATAGCGGCTGATTCGATTGTCGGGAACCGGCGGGCGTTAGCCGACATGATCGCCGCCCGGCGGCGGCGCTTCGGCGGCGACTGGTTCGCCGAACGCTATATTGACGGACGGGAATTCAACGTTTCCCTGCTTGACGGCGAGGTGCTGCCGTTGGCGGAGATGCGGTTTGACCATTTGCCGAAAGGAGCGCCGCGCATCATCGACTATGCCGGCAAGTGGCTGGAGGGGACGCCTCAGTATGACGGCACGCAACGCATATTCATAAACGCCGCCGCCGAACCGGCGCTGGCCCGGATTTTGGTCGATGCGGCGCTGGCGTGCCGGGATGCCTTCGCGTTGTCCGGCTATGCGCGGGTTGACTTCAGGGTTGACGAGGCGGGAAAGCCCTGGGTGCTGGAGATCAACGCCAATCCGTCGCTGGCCCGTGACGCCGGTTTCGCCGCCGCCGCCGTAGCCTCCGGACTTAGTTACGAACAAACCATTGCCCGCATTGCCGCAACCGGATTCGCGAACCAGGCCGAGATGTCCTGCGTCTGGCGCGATGCGCCTCTTGACGGCGATCCGGCGGCGGTGGCCGCGCTGGTCGCCGCCACCGGCGTTTTTACCGGAGACGAGATCAGCGTCGCCCGCGATCTGGTGATCGAGCGTCTTACCAATGGTCCGGCGACGGGCTATGATTTCCTGTTCGCCGAACAGGACGGACGGCTGGTCGGCTATGCTTGTTTCGGCCCCATCCCCGCTACCGACAAACGCTATGATCTTTACTGGATTGCCGTTGATCCCGCGCTGCAAGGCCGCCATCTCGGCCGCGCCATAATGCGCCGCAGCGAACAGGCGATGCGGCGGGCGGGGGCGCAGCGCATCTACATCGAGACATCAATGCGCCCGGATTACGCGCCGACCCGGAAGTTCTACGTCGCCTGCGGCTATCGCCGGGCGGCCGGATTGACCGATTTCTACCGGGCGGGCGACGGCAAGGGCATTTATGCCAAGTCGTTGAACTTTAGTTTATAACGGCAGCCGCAGCTTTACCCGCAAGCCGCCGTTCGGGGATTCCATCAGTTCGATATCGCCGCCATGAGCGCGAACGACGTCGCGGGCGATGGTAAGCCCCAGTCCCACGCCGCCGGTTGCCGGGTTGCGCGACCCTTCAAGCCGGAAGAACGGCCTGAATACGTCTTCGCGCATGTTTTCAGGAATTCCGGGGCCGTCGTCATCGACGACGATTTCGATGGCGTCGCCCCGCCGGCCGGCGCGCACCGTCACATGGTCGGCGTAGCGTAGGGCATTATCGACAAGATTGGTGACGCAGCGCCGAAAGGCGCTTTTTCTCAGCGGCGCCGCGATCTCGCCCTCGGCGTGGAGGTCAACGGCGCCGCCGTTGCGCCGCGCCTGGGCGGCCACATCGCCGAGCAGGGCGGCGATATCGGTCGGCGTCGGCTGCTCCTCGCCCTCGCCACGGGCAAAATCCAGGTAGCCGCCGAGCATATGTTCCATCTCGACGACATCTTGTTTCAGGTCGGCGATCCCTTCGCCGTCGCCGGACATTTCCAGTTGCAGCTTCATGCGGGTCAGGGGGGTGCGCAGATCGTGCGAGACGCCGGCCAACATCTCGGTGCGCTGGGCGATATGACGCATAATGCGTTCACGCATGGCGATGAAGGCGAAAGCCGCCTGACGCACTTCCGAGGCGCCTTCGGGCTTGAAATTCAAAGTGTCGCGGCCCATGCCGAAGTCGTCGGCGGCGAGCGCCAGTCTGCGGATGGGCTTTACCTGATTGCGCATAAAGATAGTGGCGACGCCGAACAGGATCATTGATGTTCCCACCATCCACATGACGAAGACATAGGTGGTGGAGCTGAACAGCCGCTTGCGGGGGGTGACTATCCGCAATACGCCCTCCGTCAGTTGGATATCGACGCGCACATCGCGCTCCATGGATTGGGTATCGATCAGGAACGGCTTGTTGATGGCTTCATTTACCGCCTTGATGAGAAGCTCATCCTGGCGGCCGGCGGCGATGAGAGGGGTGTTGGGAAGAATCCCGCCCTCGTTCAGGCTCACCGAGAGCGACATATGAATATCAGCGATTTCAAATATCCGGAAACGGTCTTCGGGCTGCGGATTAAGCCGCATGAGGTCAACGACGGAGGCGATGTCGCCGGCCAGTCCACGGGCCAGACTCAGGCTTACCTTGTCCCAATGGTTCTCGAAAAAGATAAGCGCCGCCACCACCTGCAAAATCACCAGGGGCGTTATGATGATGATCAGCGAGCGCCCGAGCAGAGTGTGCGGAAGCAGACGCTTTACGATGTTTTCTTCGGTCATCATTTAATCCGTTTGCAGTACATAGCCCTTGCCGCGCACGGTTTTCAAATAACGCGGCAGCTTGGGATCAGACTCTATCTTGCGGCGCAGGCGGGTAACCTGGACGTCGATGGCGCGTTCGCCGCCGCCGGCCTTGGTCAGCGTAGTCAATTCCTCGCGGCTGAGGATATGGCCGTTGCGATCAGCCAACGCCCTAAGCAGCGTTGCCTCGACCTCGGTCAGGCGAATCGGCGCGCCGCCGCGACTGAGTTCATTCCTCGCCGGATCGAAGATGACAAGACCCAGACTCACCACCGTCGGCTCTTTTAGCGGCGGCTTGGGGATGCGGCGCAGAATGGAATTGATGCGCAGCAGCAATTCACGCGGCTCGAAGGGCTTGGCCAGGTAGTCATCGGCGCCCTGCTCCAGCCCGGCGATTCGGTCTGCGGCCTCGCCCATGGCGGTAAGCATGAGGATCGGCGCCGAACTTTTCAGCCTGAAATCGGCGGCAAAGGCGAGGCCGGATTCGCCGGGCATCATCAGGTCCAGCACGATCAGGTCAAAGGTAAAATAAGCAAGCTTGGCGCGGGCGTCGGCGGCGTCGCAGGCGGTAGTGACCAGATAGCCGTTGCCGCTGAGAAACTTGCGCAACAATTTGCGCAGCCGCACTTCGTCATCAACCACCAGAATATGAGGAAGTTCCTCGTTCATCTTAAACTAATCCCGATCATTCGTCGGCACATTATCATAAACCGGCGCATTATTACCTGTTAAAAGCCGCTCTTGACAGGGGACGCTCAAGCATTATCACTGACTGATTTTATAATCGGGGGGATCATGACGTCTCGCGCTTTCGTATTTCCCGGACAGGGATCACAGGCCGTCGGCATGGGGCGGGAGCTGGCCGACGTCTTCGCTCCCGCCCGCGAGGTGTTTGAAGAGGTGAACGAAGCGCTGAAGCAGAACCTGTCGCGGCTGATGTTTGAGGGGCCGGAGGATGAACTGACCCTGACCGAAAACGCCCAGCCGGCGTTGATGGCGGTCAGCCTCGCCGTGATGCGGGTGCTTCAGAAGGAAGGCGGGCTTGATCTCGCCGTTTCCGCCCGCTTCGTCGCCGGACACTCGCTGGGGGAGTATTCGGCGCTGACGGCGGCGGGA
>MIAA01000052.1:94020-124223 GCA_001830425.1 Rhodospirillales bacterium RIFCSPLOWO2_02_FULL_58_16 | reverse complement strand
CTGGAACTGGACGCCGTCAAGGCCATCGCCGAAAAATCCTGCTGCGGCGATGAGATATGCGCCGCCGCCAACGACAACTCGCCGGGCCAGGTGGTGATCAGCGGTTGCAAGGGGGCGGTGGAGCGGGCCGTCGAACTCGCCGCGACGATGGGGGCCAAGCGTTGCGTCATGTTGCCGGTAAGCGCCCCCTTCCATTGTTCGTTAATGGAACCGGCGGCCAAGGCCATGGCCGAGGCTCTGGACGCCGCCGTCATGTCGGCGCCCTCGGTTGAACTGGTGGCCAATGTCACCGCCGGGTCGGTAAGCGACGTCGGCGTCATCCGCCGCCTGCTGGTGGAACAGGTGACCAAAATGGTGCGCTGGCGCGAGAGCGTGATGTATATGAAAGACTGCGGCGTTGACGCCTTGATCGAGGTCGGCGCCGGCAAGGTGTTGAGCGGACTGACCCGGCGCATCGACCGCGAATTATCGGCGACGGCCATCGGCGCGCCGAGTGAAATCGAGGAATTCCTGAAGACGATTTGAGCAGGGGGGAAATAATCATCATGTTCGATTTAAGCGGAAAAAGAGCCTTGGTCACCGGCGCTTCGGGGGGCATCGGCGGCGCCATCGCCCGCGCCCTTCACGCCCAGGGAGCGACAGTGGCGCTGTCGGGAACCCGCGTCGAGGCGCTGACGGCATTGGCCGACGGCCTGGGGCAACGCGCCTATGTGACGCCCGCCGATTTATCCCTGGAAGACGGCGCCAAACACTTGGTCGCCGCCGCTGAAGCGGCGATGGGGGGGGTGGATATTCTGGTCAACAACGCCGGCGTCACCCGCGACGGACTGGCCGTGCGGATGAAGGACGAAGACTGGCAGACGGTGCTGGATGTCAATCTCACCGCCGCCTTCCGACTGACCAGGGCGTGCCTCAAGGGGATGATGAAAAACCGATGGGGGCGAGTTATCTCCATCACCTCGGTCGTCGGAACCGTCGGCAATCCGGGACAGGCCAACTACGCCGCCGCCAAGGCGGCGCTCACCGGCATGACCAAGGCCATCGCCCAGGAGGTAGCCTCGCGGGGGATCACCATCAACTGTCTGGCTCCCGGCTTCGTGCAGACCGCCATGACCGAGGCGCTGTCCGACGAGCAGAGAACTCGTCTGCTGGCCGGCATTCCCTGCGGCCGGCTGGGAACCGTCGATGATATCGCCGCCGGCGTCGTCTACCTCGCCGGCGAGGAGTCGGCCTACGTCACCGGACAGACTTTGCACATCAACGGCGGAATGGCGATGATTTGAGCGAAATACCGTTTTTTAACCACAGAGGCGCCGTCCGCGCCTGAGCAAGATATTAGTCCTTGCATTATATCAATTTATCGGTCATGTTCACTTTTTATTCCCTGCGATGAACGCACGGGGGCAACCTCCCCTCCCCTCATAATTTTGGTATAAGTCACATCGGGGTGGTTAATGCAGTTCCGCCCTTAATTTCTGGCGGAAGACCTCAATGGGGATCATTTCGCCCTTGATCTCGACGAACCAGAACTGCCAGCCGTTGCAGGCGGGGGCCTTTTGCAGATGGGCGCCCACCTTGTGGATGGAGCCGCTGAAACCGTCGGTGATTAACGAGCCGTCGGCGCGGACGCGGGCCGAGTAGCGGCGGCGCTGGTCAAATAAGACGGCCCCCACCGACAACAGGCCCCGCTCCACCAGCCAACCGAAGGGAATGCGGGGCTGGTCGCGTTTCGCCGGAGTGTGAATAAGTTCCATAGAGTCGATCTCCTTGATTTGAGCGATGCGTTTTGCCGCCATTTTTTTGTAGGCGGGTTCTCTCTCAATGCCGATGAAGGCGCGGCCCAGCCGCTTGGCGACGGCGCCGGTGGTGCCCGTGCCGAAGAAGGGGTCCAGCACCACGTCGCCGGGAGCGGTGGAAGAAAGCACCACCCGGTGCAGCAGGGCCTCCGGTTTCTGGGTGGGGTGGGCTTTGCTGCCGTTGATCTTGAGGCGCTCGTGGCCGGTGCAGATGGGAATCTCCCAGTCGCTGCGCATTTGAATATCCTCGTTCAGGTTCTTCATCACCTCGTAATTAAAACAGTGGCGCGAGTTCTTGTCCTTTGCGCACCAGATCATGGTCTCGTGGGCGTTGGTGAAGCGCCGTCCGCGAAAATTGGGCATGGGATTGGTCTTGCGCCAGACCACGTCGTTGAGAATCCAGTAGCCCAGGTCCTGGAGAACGGCGCCGACGCGGAAGATGTTGTGATAGCTGCCGATCACCCACAGGGTTCCGTCGGGCTTGAGCACCCGGTTGGCCGCCTTCAGCCAGCCATGGGAAAAATCATCGTAAGCCTTGAACCCGTCGAAGCGGTCCCAGTCATCATCGACGCCGTCCACTTTGGTGTTGTCGGGACGCAGCAACTCACCCGTCAGTTGGAGATTGTACGGCGGGTCGGCGAAAACCATATCCACCGATTTCTCGGGCATGGCGTTCATCAGCTCGACGCAATCGCCGAGAAGGATTTTATTCGGTAGCGTCTTTTTATCTCTGCCCATGGTCAGGCAAAATGAGTCAACGGCGATTCCCCGTCAACAATTAAATGGATTCAAGGGGTTAGGCGGATGACTTCGACTCAACGCCTATGAGTCAGGCGCTATCTCGGCCCAATATCTTGATTATGGGTTTATAGCTTTTGCGGTGATGCGCGGTGACGCCGAGGCGTTTCAATGCTTCCTGATGCTCCGCCGTGCCGTAGCCGGCGTTGCGTTCCCAGCCGTAGCCGGGGAAGGATTCGGCCAGCTCCGCCATGATCAGGTCGCGGGTCACTTTGGCGATGATGGAGGCGGCGGCGATGGACAGGCTCTTGGCGTCGCCCCCGATTACCGGGCGCGTCGGGCAGGGCAGGTCGGGAGCGCGGTTGCCGTCGACCAGCGCCAGGTCCGGGACCACGCCCAAGCCGGCGACGGCGCGCTTCATCGCCAGCATCGCGGCTTGCAGGATGTTGATCTCGTCGATCTCCGCCGCTTCGGCGCGTCCGACGCCGATGCGGGCGCACAACGGCAGCATCGCGAAAAGTTGTCGGCGCCGATGCGGCTTCAGTTTTTTGGAATCATCCAGGCCGAACAGCAACTCATCGGGCAGGGCGGCGCGATCAAGGATTACCGCCGCCGCCACTACCGGCCCGCACCAAGGCCCGCGCCCGGCCTCGTCAACGCCGGCGATAACTTTGTCGGCGGCGGCGTCTTCAAGTTCGAAATCAGGCATGGACGCGTTATGCTTGCAGCGTGGTCAAAAAATTAGATGGTGGGCGCGGTAGGGATTGAACCTACGACCCCTACGATGTCACCGTAGTGCTCTCCCGCTGAGCTACGCGCCCGTCCGGAGTTTTTTATTCCGATCATGATGCGTTGGCAAGTCCTGCTTAGAGCGGTTTGCAACCAGATTTGATCATCTGCGTTTCGATCCGGCGAGGCGATCCGCCAGGCGCGGCGCGAAAAGCGATGCAAAAGCATCGGTTGAGCGGCGCAACGAAGCGGGTGCCCGCCGCATCGCAACCCGAAGGGCCGGGCGCTTTTGGGGCGTGGGTTCGTCGAAAGGCTTGCCCGTAGTGCCCGCTACGGGCTGCGCCATTCTCCTGCCCACGACCCAAAATCGCTCCGGCGCAGACGGTTCAATCTGGTTGCAACCCGCTCCAGCCGCCGTATGGTGGTCGTCGAATGTTTTTTGGATGTGGAGATCATTTTGCCCAAACCCTATAACATCCTGGCCCCGGTCGAGCAGACGACGCCGCTGGTCTTCTCCTCGCCGCACAGCGGGCGGAATTATCCGAGCGGCTTTATTGCCTCCTCCCGGCTTGACGCCCTGAAATTAAGGCTGTCCGAGGACGCCTTCATTGACGAGATATTCGCCGCCGCACCCGGGCTGGGCGCTCCGCTTTTGCTTGCCGATTTCCCCAGGTCCTACATGGACCCCAACCGCGAGGCCTATGAGTTGGACCAGAATATGTTCGAGGACAGGCTGCCGGACCATGTCAACACGACGTCGCTGCGGGTCGCTTCGGGACTTGGCTCGGTCGCCAAGGTGGTCGCCACCGGCGAGGAAATCTACGCCGGTAAATTGCGCTTCGCCGACGCCGAGGCCCGCATTAAGACCTGCTATGATCCCTATCACCGTGCGTTGCGCGGATTAATTGAATCGACCCGGCGGCGCTTCGGCGCGTGCCTGCTGATCGACTGCCATTCCATGCCTTCGGTGGGCGGCCCCATGGACAGCGATCCCGGACGCAGGCGCGTCGATATGGTGCTGGGCGATCATCACGCCGCTTCCTGCGCGCCGATCATCAGCGAAACGGCGGAGCGCGCCCTCAAGGAAATGGGATTCGCGGTGCGGCGCAACGATCCCTATTCCGGCGGGTTTACGACATATCATTACGGCTCGCCCAAGGACGGCGTTCATGTCCTTCAGATCGAAATCAACCGCGCCTTGTACATGAACGAAAAGACCATCGAGCGCGGCCCCGGCCTGCCCGCCCTGGCCGAAAAAATCGGCGGCCTGATCCGAGCCATGTCGGCGACTGACCTCAGAGCACTTAAAGCCTGAGCAAGGTGGCACGTCCGTTGCATTGTTCCCTTCGGGAAACGTGGACAACGGCATTATGCATTATCTTAATAAAATTCAGGCGGGCCTGTTGACGGGCATTATCATGGCGGCGGGCGCAGCCTCGGCTTCTGTGCCTCAACCCATTGATAAGAACGGGAAATTATGCGCCGAACAAACGGCCAAGGCCGAGCGGCGGGCCAACATCCCGAGGCATCTTCTTACCGCCGTTTCCCTGGCCGAGTCCGGCGTCTGGGACGCCGCCGGCAAGGCAAATGTTGCCTGGCCGTGGACCGTTACTTCCGGGACGGATAACTGGTATTTCGCCACCAAGGACGACGCCGTCACCCAGGTTCTCGAACTTTGGGAGAAGGGCGTCAAAAACATTGATGTCGGCTGCATGCAGATCAACCTGCATTACCACAGCGAAGCGTTCAAGGACCTGGAGCAGGCTTTTGATCCGTACAGCAATGTCGCTTATGCCTCGAACTTTCTCCAGACCCTTTATTCGTCCACCCGTTCATGGACCGAGGCCGTCGCCAATTATCATTCGGCTACGCCCGAACGTAATCGCCCTTACAAGATGAAAGTCATCAAGTTGTGGAACGAGGCGCGTCGGAACGCCGGCGGCGGAAATGATGCTTCGCCGCCCGTCCGCCCCCCGGTTCAAAGCGCCGCAGCCGAGAGGGAAAATCCGCCGCCCCCCCGCTCCCCGGTCCAGATCGACATGGCGCGCACGGACCAACTCAACGCCCGGCTGAGGCTTGCCCGCGCCGTCGCCCGAGGCGAGGACCCGCAAAATGTACGCCAAAGCCAACTCGCCTCCTGGCGCGCCGGCGCGGAAGACCCGCAGGATATCTACAAGATGGCGTCCATGCGCCGGGCGGCGTTGGAAAGCAAGCGCCTCAAGGAAGTGCGCGGCGTCGCAAAAGAAGACGGCGGCGAGGCGTTTGCCGCCAAACGCAGGGAGCAATTACAGTTCCGGCGGGAAAATGTAGGGACTCCCAATTCCTGAGCGGCTTATGCTATAGAGTTCTATGGTCAAGATCGACAAATCCTCCTCCTACCGTGAGATATTGCGGGAAAAAACGGCGCTTGTTCACTTGTTGCACTCGGTTGCCTTATCGGCCAACGAGGCGGCGACCGTTGAGGAATTCATGCAGACCTGCGTTGACGGCATTTGTGAATATACGGGCTGGCCGGTCGGGCACATATATGTGCTGTCTCCCGGAAAACCCGAGACACTGATCCCGACGAAAATCTGGCATTTGGACGATCCCCGACGCTTCGCCCTGTTCCGCAAGATCACCGAACAGTCTGAATTCAGCGGCGGAGTCGGCCTTCCCGGACGTGTTCTGGTTGACGGCAAGCCGGCCTGGATCACCGACGTTACAAAAGATCCCAATTTCCCCAGGGCGGCGACGGCGAAAGACATCGGCATCAAGGCCGGCCTAGCTTTTCCGGTGCTGACGGGAACGAAGGTAGTGGCGGTTTGGGAGTTCTTTTCCAATGATGCCAAAGAACCCGACGATGCGCTGTTGATGGCGCTGAACGACATCGGTTCCCAGTTGGGGCGGGCGATTGAAAGGAAACAGGCGGAGAGAGAACTTACCGACAGCAAGATGCGCAACGACGCCATTTTGAAGTCCGCGCTTGACGGAATCATCACCATTAACGAAGGGGGAAATGTTCTGGAATTCAACCCTTCCGCCGAGAAGACGTTCGGCTACCGGAGCGATGAGGCAAAAGGGAAGAATATCGCCGATCTCATCATCCCTCCCCGCTTTCGGGACAAGCATCGCCAAGGCTTGAATCAATACCTCGAAACCGGAAAGAGCAAAATTCTCGGCCGACGGGTCGAGTTGACGGCGATGCGTTCAAACGGAAGTGAATTTCCCGTCGAAATAGCCATTGCCGTCATTCAACCGCAACAGGGACAGCGGTTCTTCACCGCCTTTATCCGCGATATAACCGAGAGCAAACAGGTCGAGACGACTTTACGCAAAGCCAAGGAAGTAGCCGAAACGGCCAGTCTCGCCAAAACGGAATTCCTGGCCAACATGAGCCATGAGCTGCGGACGCCGCTGAATTCGGTCATCGGGTTTTCCGATATTCTTATGGCCGAGACCTTCGGTCCTTTGGGGAGAGCGGAATATGTCGATTATGCCAAAGACATCAATGATTCCGGCAAGCATCTGCTGGCATTGATCAACGACATCCTCGACGTATCGCTGATCGAGGCCGACGGCCTGTCCCTTGAAGAAAGCAAACTGGACATCGCCATGGTGGTCGCCTCGTGCGGCCGTTTGATCAAGGAACGCGCCGAAAGAGCAGGCCTTGAGTTTGAGATAGACATTAAAGGCCCGCTCCCCGTTCTGTTCGCCGATGAACGACGGGTCAAGCAGGTCATCATCAATCTGCTGGCCAATGCCGTCAAATTTACGCCGCGAGGCGGCAAGGTGACCTTGAGGGTCGGCACGGACGAAGACGGATGTCCGGCGGTTGCGGTCGCGGATACCGGCATCGGCATCGCGCCGGAGGATGTCAAGAAAGCGATGTCTGTTTTCGGTCAGATCGACGGTTCTCTGGCGCGCAAGTACGAAGGCGCCGGCCTGGGGTTGCCGTTAAGCAAGAAATTAACGGAAATGCATGGCGGAAAACTGGAGATTGTTAGCAAGCCCGGCGTCGGCACGACGGTAACAATCCGCTTTCCTAAAGAAAGGATGATGCAGTATGAGAGATCGGCATGAGCACCTTGAACACATACCGCGCCGGGCCGGACGATAACGGGCGCTTCGGCATTTACGGCGGGCGGTTTGTCGCCGAGACGTTGATGCCGCTTATTCTTGATGTGGAGCGCTTCTATAACGAGGCGCGAAACGATCCCGCTTTCGCCGCCGAATTGGGCGACTATCTGACTCACTATGTGGGGAGGCCCAGCCCGCTCTATTTCGCCCGGCGGCTGACCGAACATCTGGGCGGGGCTAAAATTTATTTCAAGCGCGAAGACCTTAATCACACCGGCGCCCACAAGGTCAACAACTGCCTCGGACAGGCTTTATTGGCCCGGCGCATGGGCAAGAAGCGGATCATCGCCGAGACCGGCGCCGGAATGCACGGCGTCGCCACCGCCACCGTCTGCGCCCTGTTTGACATCAAATGCGCCGTCTATATGGGCGCCGTCGACATCGACCGCCAGCAGCCCAATGTCCAGCGCATGAAGATGCTGGGGGCCGAGGTGATCCCGGTGACTTCCGGGTCGGGAACGCTGAAGGACGCGATGAACGAGGCGCTGCGCGACTGGGTGACCAACGTCCGGTCCACCTATTACCTGATCGGCACCGTCGCCGGGCCTCATCCCTATCCGTCGATGGTGCGCGACTTCCAGCGCGTCATCGGCGAGGAGACCCGCTCCCAGATGCTGAAGGCTGAAGGACGCCTCCCCGACACCCTGGTCGCCTGCATCGGCGGCGGCTCCAATGCGCTGGGACTGTTTCATCCGTTTCTCGACGACAAGGACGTGCGCATCATCGCCGTCGAGGCCGCCGGCAAGGGTCTTGATACGAATCAGCATGCGGCTTCCCTGTCCGCCGGAGCGCCGGGCATTCTGCACGGCAACCGCACCTATCTGTTGCAGGACGGCGACGGCCAGATCGAGGAGGCCCACTCCATCTCCGCCGGACTGGATTATCCCGGCATCGGTCCCGAACACTCGTGGCTGAACGACACGGGCCGCGTTGAGTATGTCTCGGCAACCGATGACGAGGCGGTGGCGGCCTTTCACCTGTGCACCCGCCTGGAAGGCATTATCCCGGCGCTGGAATCGGCGCACGCGGTAGCCCATGTCACCAGGATTGCCGGTAAAATGCCTACCGACAATCTGATGGTGGTGGGCCTGAGCGGGCGCGGCGACAAGGATATGGCGATCATTTCCGCTTATGACGAGGGCAAACGATGAGCGGACGCATCGCCCAACGGTTCGCCGCCCTGAAGGCCGAAGGCCGGGGCGGTCTGATTACCTTCATCACCGCCGGAGACCCTGATTTTGCGTCTTCGCTGGAAATCTTCAAGCGTCTGCCGGAGTCCGGCGCCGACATCATCGAACTGGGCATACCGTTCTCCGACCCCATGGCCGACGGCCCGGCGATCCAGGCGAGTTCCCGACGGGCGCTGAACGCCGGCGCTTCCGTTGCGAAGACTTTGGCGATGGTGGATGCGTTTCGCCGGGGCGACGATCAAACGCCGGTGGTGCTTATGGGGTATTACAATCCGGTCTATGCTTACGGCAAAGAAAGATTTGTCCGCGATGCGGCGAAGGCCGGCGTTGACGGACTGATCATCGTTGACCTGCCGCCGGAAGAGGCCGGGGAACTGCTGACTCCGGCCAAAGACGCCGGGATCAACCTGATTTACCTGACGACGCCGACCACCGATGACAAGCGTCTGCCCAAAGTTCTCGAACACGCCGGCGGTTTCGTCTATTATGTGTCCATAGCCGGCGTCACCGGCGCCAAGTCCGCCGCCCTTTCCGATATAAGCGAGGCCGTCGGGCGGTTGCGACGCCATACCGAACTGCCTGTCGCCGTCGGCTTCGGCATCAGGACTCCTTCGCAGGCGGCGGCAGTGGCGAAGATAGCCGACGCGGCGGTGGTCGGCTCGGCGCTGGTTGACAAGGTGACGGAAAACCTGAACGCCGACGGCTCGCCCGGACCCGGCATGGTTCGGGCCGTGCTGGGATTGGTCCATGACCTTAGTGAAGGCATACGAAAATGAACTGGCTTAAACAATTCGTCAAACCCAAGTTGCGGGAACTGGTCGGCGGACATAAAGACACCGCCGACGACTTGTGGCGCAAATGCCCCAAGTGCGAGGAGAGGATATTCCACCGCGATCTGGAAAAAGACCTGTGGGTGTGCCGACACTGCGGCCATCATATGCGCATGGGCGCCAAACAACGGCTGACTATGCTGTTTGACGACGGCATGTACCAGATCATCGAATTAGGCGACATGCCGACGGACCCTTTGAAGTTCCGCGATCTTAAAAAATACAGCGACCGGCTGAAAGACGCCCAACACAAAAACAGCAACAAGGACGCCCTCGTCGTCGCCCACGGCAAGATGGGAGGAGCGGGCGTCGTCATCGCCGCCTTTGATTTCGATTTTATGGGAGGCTCCATGGGGGTCGCCGTCGGCGAAGGGTTGCTGGCGGCGGCCCGGCTGGCAATAGTCCAGGACGCGCCGTTGATCGTTATTCCATCTTCCGGCGGCGCCCGCATGCAGGAGGGCATTCTGTCGCTGATGCAGCTTCCCCGCACCACCATCGCCATTGAGGAAGTCAAGGAAGCCGGCCTGCCCTATATCGTCATCCTTACCGACCCCACTACCGGCGGCGTGTCGGCCTCGTTCGCCATGCTCGGCGATATCGCCATCGCCGAACCGGGAGCGATCATCGGCTTTGCCGGCGCCCGCGTCATCGAACAGACCATCCGCGAGAAACTGCCCGAAGGATTCCAGCGGGCCGAGTATCTGCTTGAACACGGGATGGTGGACATGGTGGTCCACCGTCAGGAACTGCGCGAGACCCTGATCCGCGTATTGTCCCTGCTGCGCAATCCGAAGCCCGCCGCCGATGTGCTTTCCATCTCGGTTTCCGCCGGGAATGTCATAAGCAATATGAAGGGCAACATATCATCCTTGATGACCGGAGAGGACGGCCCCGCTGAATAATCCGGATGTTCTTGAGCGCCTGAAACATCTGCACCCCAAGACCATAGATTTATCGCTGGATCGCGTTGAAAGGTTGCTGGAGCGGCTGGGCCGTCCTCAAGACCTGCCGGTCCCGGTGGTGCATGTCGCCGGAACCAACGGCAAGGGATCGCTGATCGCCTGTTTAAGAGCCTGTCTGGAAGCCGCCGGCAACAAGGTCCATGTTTATACCTCGCCCCATCTGGTGCGCTTTAACGAGCGCATCCTGACGGCGGGCGAGGAGATCGGCGACGGCATGTTGCGGGACCTGCTGGAGGAATGCGAAAAAGTCAACGACGGCGAGCCGGTCACTTTCTTCGAGATCACCACCGCCGCCGCTTTTCTGGCGTTCTCGCGGCAAGCCGCCGACATAGTGTTGCTGGAAACCGGACTCGGCGGGCGGCTGGACGCCACCAATGTTATAAAACGCCCGGCCTTATGCGCCATTACTCCGGTGTCCATTGATCATCAGCAATTCCTGGGCGACACTCTTGCGGAAATAGCCGGCGAGAAGGCGGGAATCCTGAAGCCGGGCGTTCCCTGCGTAATCGCCGCCCAGGACCCGGAGGCGATGGAAGCGATTACCCGGCGGGCCGCTGAAGTCGGCGCCCCGCTTTATGCGCAAAACAGGGAGTGGCGCGTCCGAAGGGAGGGCGACGCCATGATCTATGAGGAAGATGGGACAATCCGCCGACTCCCGCCGCCGGGACTGGTCGGCGCTCACCAGATACAAAACGCCGGAATGGCGGTGGCCTGTCTGCGAAGACTCTCCGGTTTCCCGGCGACGGACGGCGCCGTCGCCGAGGGGCTGACGGGCGCAATATGGCCGGGGCGTCTGCAAAGGCTACGCCGGGGGCCGTTGGCCGAAATGCTGCCGACGGACTGGGAATTGTGGCTTGACGGCGGTCATAATCCGTCCGCCGCCGCCGCGCTGGCGGTCCAGGCGCGCAGTTGGAGCGACAAACCCTTGCATCTGGTCATGGGGATGATAAAGGGCAAGAACCCGGCGGCGTTTTTGGAGCCTCTGGCGGGGACGGTCAAAACCCTGCGCGCCGTCGCCATTCCCGGCGAGGAATGCAGCCTGACCGCCGAGGAAGTGTCCCGCCGGGGGCTTGATCTGGGGATGGACGCCAAGTCCGCCGATGACGCGCCCGCAGCGATCAGGGATATAGTGAACTCATTCCCCGCTCCGGCCCGAATATTGGTCTGCGGCTCGCTCTACCTGGCGGGGGCGGTGTTGAGGGATGCTACTTGCAGCGATAGATGACCGAAAGCCCGCCGGAGATGGTGCTGTAGGCGCTGTAGCGGTTATAGGCGGGCCGACCGGCCAGCCACTTCTTCAGAGTCGAGCGGACTTGATCATCGGTTGTTCCTTCGGGGATGCAGGAGCCGAAATTTTCCACCTTGTCGCCCCGGCGGTGGGCGGCGGCGATCTCCGGCGTCAGATCGATGCAAAGGCCCCAGTCCGCCGCGACGCCCTTTTCATAGCAAAGGGCGTATTTGCCGTCGTTTGCCGCCGTCGGCGAGGATAGTCCGCAGGCGATGACGGTCGACATCAGCATAAAGCGGCGCATCAAAGGACCGATTCGACCCATTCCACCAGTTTGCTCTTGGGCAGGGCGCCGATCTTGGTGGCGGCGACTTCGCCGTTCTTGAACATCATCAGCGTCGGGATGCCGCGAACCCCGTACTTGGACGGCGTCATCGGGTTTTCATCGATGTTGACCTTGACCACGACAAGCCTGCCGCGCAGCTCGTTCGCCAGCTCTTCGAGCGCCGGGGCGATCTGTTTGCAGGGGCCGCACCATTCGGCCCAGAAATCAACGACGACCGGCGTTGAGGATTTCAACACATCGGCGTCAAAGGAATCGTCGCTAACCTGCTTAGGCATTTTGGTGCTCCCATAAAACTGTGTTCGTGAAATTTAGGGAGAGGATGTCCGCACGTCAAGGCGCGTGCCTGTCCGGCTGTCGGACAAACGAAACCGCCCGCCTCCGCAGTCGCGAAGGCGACCCCCGAGCCATACGGCAATCAGTCGCTTAGTGATCTACCTGCGCGGCAAGCGCGACAACGACGCCGAGACCGGCGAAAACGATCATCATCATCAGCATTTCCATTTGTTTCCTCCACGTCGCGGAGGCCCGGGAAACGGGTCCCTTCTCGTTTCAAATGGGGATTTCGGCGGGTAAATTCAAGAGACGCCTGAAGCCATGATGATTCGCGTACTGACTATTTTCAACCGGGGAAAACAGGTAATAGTAAAGTGAGCGGCGCAGGCGGCATACAAGGGATACCAAATAAACATGGCTGAAACCTATGATCTGATCGTTAAACACGGAGCCTGCATTACCCCCGGCGGCGGAATCGGCGCCGATATCGGCGTACAGAACGGACGGATCACCGCCATAGGCAACCTGGCGAATGAAAGCAGCAGGCAGGAGCTGGATGTCTCCGGTCTGGTGGTGTTGCCCGGCGTTATCGACACCCAGGTCCATTTCCGCGAACCTGGCGGGGAGCATAAGGAAGACATCTCCACAGGCAGCGCCGCCGCCGCCCTGGGCGGGGTGACCGCCGTCTTCGAGATGCCCAACACCAACCCGCCCACCACCACCGCCGAGGCGCTGGCCGACAAGTGCCGCCGCGCCAAGAACCGGGCCTGGTGCGACATGGCTTTCTATGTAGGAGCCTGCGAGGATAATATTGAAAAACTGCCCGAACTGGAACGCCTGCCGGGGTGCGCCGGCGTCAAGATATTTATGGGCAGTTCCACCGGCAGCCTGCTGATCAAGGACGACAAGACCCTGGCCCAGGCGCTGGCCTCCGGCTCCAGGCGCTGCGCCGTCCACTGCGAGGACGAGGAGTCTCTGGAAATACGCAAAAAATTCATCGACGAGAGCATCGGCGTTCACTCCCATCCCATCTGGCGCGACGAAACTACGGCGGCGCTGGCCGTCGCCCGCCTGCTCAAGCTGGCCCGTGGCGTCAACCGCCGGGTCCATGTGTTGCATGTCAGCAGCGCCCAGGAAATGACGCTGTTGCGCAACCACCACGACATCGCCACCGTTGAAGTGACGCCCCAGCACCTGAGCCTGTCCGCGCCTGAATGTTACGATCTGCTCGGAACCCTGGCCCAGATGAACCCGCCGATTCGCGGCATCGAGCACAAAGATGTCTTGTGGGCCTCGGTAAAAGGCGGGTTGGTGGACTGTATCGGCTCCGACCACGCCCCTCATACGCTGGAGGAGAAGGCCAAGCCCTATCCGCAAAGCCCGTCCGGCATGCCCGGCGTGCAGACCCTGGTGCCGTTGATGCTCAGCCATGTCGCCCTCGGCAATCTCAGCCTGGAGCGTTTCGTTGACCTGACCAGCGCCGGACCGGCGCGCATCTTCGGCATCGCCGGCAAAGGGCGCATCGCTCTCGGCTACGACGCCGATTTCACCATCATCGACCCTAAGGCCAAGAACCGCATCTCCAACATGTGGATCGCCAGCCGCTGCGGCTGGTCGCCGTTCGACGGGCTGAAAGTCACCGGCTGGCCCATCGTCACCGTGGTGCGCGGCAACGTAGTCATGCGCGACGGCGAACTGCTGGGCGAGCCTCAGGGCGCCGCCATCCGCTTTCTTGAATGCCTGTAATGCCCGCCCCCGGCAGCTTTACCGCCCTGGTGCTGGAAGAAGACGGCGGCAAGGTCCGATCATCTATCAAGACCCTAAACGACGACGCCCTGCCCGATCATGAAGTCAGCGTGGCAGTGGCTTATTCGTCGCTGAACTATAAGGACGGCATGGTGCTGAACGGGCTGGGCGGGCTGGTCAATTCTTATCCTCATGTACCCGGCATCGATCTGGCCGGCGTCGTCGAATCTTCCGGCTCGCCTTGCTTCAAGCCCGGAGACAAGGTGATGCTTACCGGTTGGCGGGTAGGCGAGGCTTACTGGGGCGGTTACTCCACCAGAGTCAAGGTCAAGGCCGAGTGGCTGGTCTCCCTGCCTTCAGGCCTCAGCCTGGAGCAATCAATGGCCATCGGCACCGCCGGCTTCACCGCCATGATGGCGGTGATGGCGCTGGAAGACCATGGACTTAAGCCCGGCAACGGCGGAGAAGTGTTGGTTACCGGCGCCGGCGGCGGAGTGGGGAGCATCGCCGTCGCCCTGCTGTCGGCTCTCGGCTATCGCGTCGCCGCCGCCACCGGACGCGCCGATAACCACGACTATCTGCGCGAACTGGGCGCTCATGTCATCGTTGAGCGCGCCGAGCTTGAAATTCCGCCCAAGGGACCATTGGGCAAAACACGCTGGGCCGGAGCCGTCGACAGCGTCGGCGGCTCGACTTTGGCCCATGTGCTGGCGACCCTTGAGGCGCGGGCAAGCTGCGCCTCGGTGGGGCTGGTCGCCGGAGCGAAGCTGGAGACCACGGTGATCCCCTTCCTGCTGCGCGGCGTTAACCTGCTGGGCATGGATTCCTCCGCCTGCCCCTTCGCGCATAGAGTAAAGATATGGAGTCGTCTGGCTTCCGACCTGCCTTTGGATAAACTGAAAACCATTACTTCTATAGCCTCTCTTGCCCAGGTTGCCGAACTGGGCGGCAAAATACTCCACGGCGAAGTGCGCGGGCGGATCGTGATCGATGTCGGAAAAGAGCGTTAAACTTGCCGGCTAATAGGCAACACCGGAATGGGAGTTAAGTTTGATGCACAAGCCTTTGATTTTGACCGCCGCCATCTTTTTTCTCGGCGCCTGCGAACATAGGGTTGCCGAATGCAAACCCCTGTACTGCTACCAATCCATCGGCGCCGTGCAGTGCTTCAGCACCCCCTACCACCGCGACGAGAAAAGATTGGTCAACTACTGCGGCCCCCACCCCGACAGCTACGACAAGCCGGCCGCATCGACGCCGGCGTTGCTGCCGGCTTCCAGATAGTATTGACTCTCGCCTCTCCCGGCTTCACGCTCAGGCGCTATGATTAAAGTTCATGCAACATGTGTCGAGGTCGGGGGGGCCGGGGTTCTGCTGCGCGGGGTTCCCGGCTCAGGCAAGTCGGACCTAGCGCTTCGCCTTATCGGCGGCGGGGCGCGGCTGGTTGCCGATGATTACACCGAAATAAAAAAGAGGGACGGTTGCCTGGCGGCTTCTGCTCCTGAAGCCATCGCCGGCATGATGGAGGTGCGGGGCATCGGCCTGATTCGCCTGGAGTGCGCCGTTGAATGTACGCTGCGTCTGGTCGTTGATCTTGTTCCGGCGGCCGGGGTGGAGCGGCTGCCCGATCCCGAGACCTGTGAATATCTTGGGATTTCCCTTCCTCTGTTCAGGTTCTCGGCGTTCGAGGAGTCAACGGTGGTCAAGATTCGTCTGGCCGCCGGCATCGCCGGCGGAACCATAAAGCTTATCGAATGAACGGGCATTTAGACATAAATGAAGAGACGGCAACGCATGTGCTGCTGGTGACCGGCATGTCGGGCGCCGGCAAAACATCGGCCCTGAAGACACTGGAAGACATCGGCTATGAAGCTGTGGACAATATTCCCCTGTTCCTGTTGAGCAGTCTGGTGACGCCGGTCCAACGGGTAAGGCGCCCTATCGCCATCGGCGCCGATATTCGCACCCGTGATTTCGGCGTCGAGGCTTTTCTCAAGGAACTGGATCATTTGGTCGCCGAGAGCGGAGCCGAAGTCAAAGTCCTGTTCATGGATTGCGATGACGACGAGTTGCGGCGGCGCTATGCCGAAACCCGTCACCGTCACCCTCTGGCGCTCGACCGCCCGGTCAGCGACGGCATTCAGCACGAACGCAAGCTGGTATCGGGATTGCGTGATCGCGCCGACGTCGTGCTTGACACCACGGGCCTTGGGCCGGGAGACCTTAAACGCATCCTGCAAGGGCATTTCAGCCTGGATGATGAACAGAAACTTACCGTCTTCGTCACTTCGTTCTCGTACCGCCGGGGATTGCCCCGCGAGGCCGATCTTGTTTTCGATGTTCGCTTTCTCGCCAATCCCCACTATGATCCCCGCCTCAGAGAATTGACGGGGAAGAACTGCGAGGTTGCCGAATACATCGCCTGCGATAAGGGATTCGAAGCTTTTTTTGAAGCCTTGACCAATCTTCTGGCGGCGCTGCTGCCCCGCTATGTGGCCGAGGGAAAGAGCTACCTCACCATTGCCGTGGGATGCACCGGCGGTCGGCATCGTTCGGTTTTCGTCGCCGAAAAACTGGCGGCATGGCTGGAAAGCCATAAACGGCCTCTTCAGTTGCGGCACAGAGACTTGGATAGAGCCAACAATTAAAAACAATAAAAAAAATTGAATAAGAGGAATGGGAAGTCATGATCGGAATGGTGCTTGTAACCCACGGTCGTTTAGCCGAGGAACTGGTATCGGCGCTGGAGCATGTAGTCGGGCCGCAGACCAACATCGCCACCGTGTGTATCGGTCCCGATGACGATATGGAAAAACGCCGCGCCGACATCCTGGAATGCGTCGCCAGAACCGATGCCGGCAAAGGCGTGGTGTTGCTGACCGATATGTTCGGCGGCACGCCGTCCAACCTTTCCATATCGGTCATGGAGAAGGCCGTTGTCGAGGTAATCGCCGGCGTTAATTTGCCGATGCTGATCAAGCTGGCCGGCGTGCGCAAGACGGAAACCCTGATCGAGGCCGCGCTCAGCGCCCAGGAAGCCGGTCGCAAGTATATCAACATCGCTTCTCAACTGCTGGCCCAGGATAAAAAATGAAGGCGAAGGCCCTTGATGACGCCGATTGCAGTCCCCTGACGCTGAATTGCGCCATGACCATTCGCAACCAGCGGGGACTTCATGCCCGCGCCGCCGCCAAGTTCGTCAAGTTGTCCGGCTCCTTTGACGCCGAAATATCGGTGAGCAAGGGAGGGCAGACCGTTTCGGGGCTGTCGATCATGGGATTGATGATGCTGGCGGCGGGGGTCGGCAGCGAAATCATAATCTCCGTCAGCGGCCCCCATGCCGCCAAAGCCCTGGAGGCCATACGGAACATGGTCGATGACAAGTTTGAAGAGGAATAAGCAGTTGAGCAAGGAACTGATTTTCAAGGGATTGGGCGTCTCGCCGGGGGTCGGCATCGGCATTGCCCATGTCCGCGAAAGCGGAATCGCCACCGTGCCGGAGTATTGCATTCTTGCCGGTGAAGTGGAAAACGAATGCGGACGCCTCCAGACGGCGGCGAAAAAGGCGCGTCATCAGGTCGGCCGCTTGCGCGCCAAAACCAAAGCCCTTCACGCCGAAGCGTTTGAGGAGATGGGCAATCTGTTTGACGCCTATTTGCACATGCTCAAGGATTCGCGCCTGATTCGCGGCGCCCTGCGCCGCATCTCCGAGGGTCACATCAACGCCGAGGCCGCCATCCAGGCGGAAATCACCGAAATTTCCAAGAGCTTCGCCGCCATGGATGACAGCTATATGTCGGCCCGCCTTGATGATATCCGCGAAGTCGCCAACCGCCTGCTGCGCAGCCTGATGGAAGAGCCGTTAAAGCCCGTATCGCTTATGCCCAAGGGCGCCATTATCATCAGCGAGGAATTAACCCCCGCCGATGCCGCCCAACTGGACCCCAAAAGAGTGTTCGGCATAGCGACCCTGCTGGGCGGTCCCGAGGGCCATTCCGCGATCATGGCGCGAGCGCTCGAACTTCCGGCGGTGATGGCCGCTTCCAGTTTGCTGACGGGGGTAAAGTCGGGAGACAGAATTATCGTTGACGGTGAAACCGGAAAGGTCATCGTCAACCCGAAGCCCGATACGCTGGCCGCTTATGAGCGCCGCCGCGCCGAATTGTCGGATGAGACGCGCCGTCTGTCCGGCCTGCGCAAACAGCCGTCCGTCACACGCGACGGCGCTAAAGTGACACTGCTGGCCAATGTCGAATTGCCCTTGCAAATTAACATGGTCAATCAGGTCAACGCCGCCGGAATCGGGCTGTTGCGCAGTGAATTCATGTTTATGAACCGCGACGATTTCCCCGGCGAGGAAGAACAGTACCATAATCTGCGCGAATTGGTCGAGCCGATGAAAGGGCGTCCGGTGACCATCCGCACCCTTGATATCGGCGGCGATAAAATCGCCAAGGGCCTGGTAAGCGAGTTCGGAGAGAGCGTAACCTCGGCTCTGGGCTTGCGCGGCATCCGCCTGTCTCTCGCCCGCCCTGATCTTTTCGAGACACAGATCAAAGCCATCCTGCGCGCCGGCGCCCATGGGCAGGTTAGGATTTTATTGCCCATGGTCTCAACCGTTTCCGAAGTGCGTTATGCCCGTGATCTGTTGCTCCGAATGGCCGCCAGATTAAAACGCCGGGGCGTCGCCATCGCCGACCCGCTACCGCCGCTGGGGGTCATGATCGAAGTGCCGGGCGCCGCGCTGTCGGCGGACGCCTTGGCCCAGGCCTGTGACTTTTTCGCCGTCGGCTCGAATGATCTCACCATGTATACCCTGGCCATCGACCGCAGCGACGAGATGGTGGCGAAGCTGTTCAACCCTTTGCATCCGGCGGTTCTGCGCCTGATCCAGTTTTCAGCCGAGGCCGGCCTGCGCGCCGGTATCCCGGTCAGCATCTGCGGCGAGATTGCCGGCGACCCCCGCTACACGGCGCTTCTTCTGGGGCTGGGATTGCACGAGTTGTCGATGACCGCCTCCAATATCCCCAAGGTCAAACAGCGCGTCCGCTCTCTGGATATGGTCGCCGCCGAGCATCGCGCCCGCATCATCATGGATCAGGCGGACGCCGGTCGCATCGCCACATTGCTTGACGATTTTAACTCCCTGGCTTGAAACCCGGACGATTGACTGATAAGACCCCCTGTAATTGTGTGCAAAGTACGCAGGCGCCGCAAAAATTACCGGAGAATTCAAGATGAATTTTGACGATTACAAGGTCGCCGACATCGCCGGCGCCGACTGGGGCAACAAGGAAATCGCCATCGCCGAGACCGAGATGCCGGGCCTTATGGCGCTGCGCAAGGAATTCGCCGGCAAAAATCCGCTGAAAGGGGCGCGGATTGTCGGCTGTCTGCACATGACCATCCAGACGGCGGTGCTTATCGATACCCTGGTTGATCTCGGCGCCGAGGTGCGGTGGAGTTCGTGCAACATCTTCTCTACCCAGGACCATGCGGCGGCGGCCGTCGCCGCCAGGAACATCCCCGTCTTTGCCTGGAAAGGCGAGACCGAGGAGGAATTCTGGCAGTGCATCGAAAAAACGATCAAGGGGCCGAAAGGCTGGCTGCCCAATATGATCCTGGACGACGGCGGCGATCTGACCAAGTTGATGCACGATAAATATCCCGAGCTTTTGAATGACGTGCGCGGCCTGTCGGAAGAAACCACCACCGGCGTTCACCGCCTGTATGAGATGGAGAAAGCGGGCGCCCTCAAGGTGCCGGCGATCAACGTCAACGATTCGGTTACCAAGTCCAAGTTTGATAACCTTTACGGCTGCCGCGAAAGTCTGGTGGACGGCATCAAGCGCGCCACCGACGTGATGATCGCCGGCAAGACCGCCGTGGTTTGCGGCTATGGCGACGTGGGCAAAGGCTCGGCGGCGTCCTTGCGTAACCAGGGAGCGCGGGTGCTGGTCACCGAGATTGACCCCATCTGCGCCCTTCAGGCGTGCATGGAGGGCTACGAAGTGGCCACCATGGAAGAAGCGGCGGCGTCCGGCGACATCTTCGTCACCACCACCGGCAACATCGACGTCATCACCATCGACCATATGCGCGAAATGAAAGACAGGGCCATCGTCTGCAACATCGGTCACTTTGATTCCGAAATTCAGATAGGCGCCTTGCGGAATTACAAGTGGCACAACGTCAAGCCCCAGGTCGATGAAGTCGAATTTCCCGACGGCAAGCGTCTGCTGGTTCTGGCCGAAGGCCGTCTGGTCAATCTCGGCTGCGCCACCGGCCATCCCAGCTTCATCATGAGCGCTTCGTTCACCAATCAGGTGCTGGCGCAGATCGAACTGTGGAAAAATTCCGGCGACTACGAAAACAAGGTCTACGTTCTGCCCAAGCATCTGGATGAAAAGGTAGCCAGACTGCACTTGGGCAAGCTGAACGCCCGGTTGACTACCCTGACCAAGAAGCAGGCTGATTACATCAGCGTTCCCGTTCAAGGCCCCTACAAACCCGACTATTACAGATACTGATCCGTAGGCGGGAGTGATTCGGCAAGGGCGCTCTTGTTCGGGCGCCCTTGAACTATTAGTGTTCTACGGTGCAGATGTTGTCCGCCATAAATCCGCTTCTTGCCTTCGCCGTCGGCGTCGTCGGCGGCGCCGCGCCTTTGGCGGCGTGGATGTGGCGAAGACGGAAAGCGGCCAAGAGCCGGCTAAGGCATCTTTCGACCATCGCCGAGGTGCTGCATGAAATCCTGGCCGCCGCTCCCGACGGCCTTTTCCTGTGGGATCACGCCGGCGGCAAGGTGAGCTGTTCGCGGCGGATGGCGGTTCTGCTCGACCTGCCCGAAGGCGCCAATTCCGGCTACGCCGATATTATCGCCCGCTTTGAGGACGAGTCCGCCGCCGCGCTGGAAGGGGCGGTCAATAAGCTGCGTCGGGAAGGAAACAGTTTTGAATTGTTGTTGACGGTGCGCGACGCCCTGCGCCGGGTGCATGTGCTCGGCGTGCGCGCCGGACGCGCCGACGGAAGCCCCCTGGCCGATCTGCTGTGGATGCGCTACGCCGACGCTCCCGCCGATACGCTCAACGCGCCGAACCGAATGTCCGGCGTCAGGACCGGCCCCCTGAAATCCCTGATTGACGTTCTGCCGTTTCCGGTCTGGCTGCGCGATGCCTCCATGGAGGTGGTCATCGCCAACATCGCCTGCTCCGCCGTCGATGTCACCGGGCCGGTCAAGGATATGGCGATGCGGGTCAAAAGGGAGGGAAAAGGAGAGTCGGAGCGTCATCTGCTCACCGTCGGCGAAACGCCGCGCTTGTTCGAGGTCACCGAGATTCCTCTGGAGGGATGGGAAGGCACGGCCGGTTTCGCCGTTGACCGCACGGCGATCGAAAAGATGGAAGGCGAATTCGCCCGCCATGACGCCGCCCGTGATCAGGTGCTGAAAAACCTGACCACCGCCATCGCCATTTTCGGCGAGGACGCCCGGCTCAAGTTCTTCAACGCGGCCTATGCGGAACTGTGGGGCCTTGACCCCAAATGGCTGGATACTAACCCGAGCCTGGGCGGAATCATGGACCGGCTGCGCGAGTTGCGAAGGCTGCCCGAGGTCGCTGACTTCCGCGCCTTCAAGGAAGAGCGCCTCGCCCTGTTCAATAATAAAGGCGAGTCGACCGAAACGCTGATGCATCTTCCCGACGGGACCACTGTGCGCGCCGTTGTCGGCCCCCATTCCCAGGGCGGATTGGTGTTCTCTTACGAAGATGTCTCCGACCGCCTGGATTTAGAGCGTTCTTTCAACAACCTTGCCGCCGTGCAGCGCGAGACGCTGGACCATTTGTACGAAGGACTCGCCGTCTTCGGCAGCGACGGACGGTTGCGGTTAAGTAATCCGGTTTTCGCCAAGCTGTGGAACCTGAACGCCGGCGATCTGGAGGTCGGGACGCACATATCCTGCTTCGTCGAGGCGATGCGCCCATTACTGACCGATATCGAAGACTGGCCGTCACACAAGGAGCGCGTGGTCGGGCGGCTGATGAGCCGCGAAACAAAAACCGGGCGGCTGACGCGCAACGACGGTTCGACCCTGGTCCATGCCGTCGTTCCGTTGCCCGACGGCGCAGTGCTGCTGAGTTACCTGGATATAAGCGACAGCGCCCGCGTCGAGCAGGCGCTGCGTCAACGCGCCGACGCGCTGCTGGAAGCCGACCGCCTGAAGTCCGAGTTTATCGCCAATGTCTCCTACGAGCTGCGTACGCCGCTCACCACCCTGATCGGCTTCGCCGAGATCCTGGGCGAGGGATACTTCGGCGAGTTGAACGCCCGCCAGAAGGAATACAACCACGGCATTCTGACGGCTTCACGCGGACTGATGACGATCATCAGCGATATTCTTGATCTGGCCACCATCGAGGCCGGCAAGATGGCCCTAGACCCGGATACGGTGGATGTACACCCGATGCTGGTCTCGGTGCTGGGACTGATCCGTGAGCGGGCGCGTCACAAGAACCTGAAGGTGGAGTTTGACTGCCCGGCCGATATCGGCTGGGTAGTCGCCGACGAAAAACGCATCAAACAGGTAATGTTCAACCTGCTGTCCAATGCCGTAACCTTCACCCCGATGCACGGCGCGGTCAGGGTGGAGGCATCCCGCAATGACAAAGAAGTCGTGCTGAAAGTGGCCGATACCGGCGTCGGCATTGCCAAGGCCGATCAGGACCGGGTGTTCGCCGCCTTTGAACGCGGCTCCACCCCCCAGCCGGGCCAAGGCTCGGGCATGGGCCTGTCGCTGGTCAAACGCTTCATTGAACTGCACGGCGGTCGTGTGGAAATGAAATCAACCCCCGCCAAGGGAACCGTCATAACCTGCTATCTTCCGGTCAGGGGACCGGAATGAGCGGGTTGCCTACAAATATGTGTAAATTTTAAATACGCCGTCGACCTTGATCATGCCGTCGAACTGAGAGACAAAAACCGGCAACGAAGCCAATCCTTCGTTTTTGTCCGCCATCTCCCCGCCGTAATTTTTTATCCACCCGTGGATGCTCCGGTATCTTTTGCAACAGAACTCAATGATCTGCTTTCCGTCGGCGTTTACGGCGCATGCCACATAGGCCGGCAGGTATCGATCAGGACAAAGCGGGTAAAGCACATAGCCGGAAATCGGCTGAATGTAAAAATCGTTCGTCTGTTCAAGGGGAGGGAAATTGATATATCGACACGGACAAAAAAGATCGAATTTTGCATTCTCCGCGCTCCACGAAACATGGAGAAAAACTTCACGGATCCGCAACCGGTTTTTTCGCAATGCGGAAAGCGCTGTTTCGTGGGGCATATATTCAATGCGCCTGTCGGCGCAGAACGGTTCGCTGTCGACGTTGCCCGTAAGATCAATATTTATGGGCAAAAGCATGTCCGGAACAGGTTGACGGGCGATGTCGTGATCCGGAACCAGTTCGACATCGACTACGCAAAGCTGCCGGGTTTTGCCGCCGGCGACGTACAAGAGGAACTCCCACGGCTTGTTTCTTTGGAAAATGGTCTCCCCCCCCCCGAGATAACCGGACGAAAACGGAAGATTTTCCATCCTGCATTCATGGGAAAGGTAGGCGTTATGCGATCCTGCGTCGGAAGTTTCGCGGAGAGCGCTTTGTATCTCGGTGCTCCACAGGTTGCCGCCGCCTTTGCCGTTGAGCATGAAACCGCCCATAAGGTCGGGCGCCGTCGGAGGGTCGTTTTGTAATTTATCGGTCATGATTCAGCCGGACTGGTTCCCGGCAAAGATGCTCCACAACGAGGCGTAGGCGTTTAACCCGGTATACTTCTGGATCACCAGTCTCGCGTGTTCCCTTAATGACTGCTCGCCGTCAAGGGTGTCCCCGGTAAAATGCAGGAACCAGGAATTAGACCATGCGGCATTGACGCATTCGCTGACCAGGCAAAGATCGTTGCGGATATCCTTGATCAACAGGAAGGGATAATGCTCGATAAGGTGATAGACCCAGGGCCAGTTGAATCTCTTGTCCAGAGTGTTGACCAGCTTGTTTTTGAAAAAATAGCTGGAAAGAGGAAGCTCCTCTTTCATGGTGTACCTGTTCTCCTCAAAATTATCATAAACGTGACGCAAAATAGCGGCGTGCCGTTTCGGCTTTAAGACAATAACGCCGGTGTTGGCGGCGTCATCCACGCCGGCGTCAAGGCCCGCCTTGGCGTAAAGGTCCTGAATGCTTCGGCATTGTTGCACGGAAGAGTCGAGCGAGCGGTGGCGGACCATCAGGTTGTCGCCTGTCGCCGGAACGTCGTAATAGGATTCTTTATTGCTTACCACCCCGATCAGGTCGGAGTTATTGTGTCCGACTATGCACGGCGCGGTATGGAAGTTGATCTTGACGTCGGCGTCGATCCAGACCACGTCATCGAAGTTTCGCACTTCCTCGTGTTCAAGGATCAGACATTTCTGCCAGTTGATATGGCGTCCGCGCCCCCTGTCGGAGCCGTCGATAAGTTTGTCGATGACGATGATTTCATATCCGTGCCTGCGGGCGTACTCCCGCCATGTCTCCGCCATCACCTGCTCCCATAATCTTGTATAGGAGTCGCCGATAACTATGGTGACCAGAGCCTTGGTTGGCATGAAAGCAATCCATCGCCTGAATTCTATAAATCCTGCCGGATTTTATAGGCTTATGCCGGGTTTACGGAAAGTTAAATCACGCTATGTGATAAACTTGCAAGCGATCAGGTGTATCCTGTAGGGGCGCAAAAAGCCGAAGGGCAGGGCAAGATGTTTGATTGGGTGCTGGGCAACAAGGGAAAGAAAAAGGCGGGCAAGCGTCCCGCTTACGACGAAGCCAAGGAAATCGCCGCCGAAGGAGGCGTCGCCGAACGGCAGGCGTTGGCCGCCCACGATGACCTTTACCCGGAGCTTTTGTATTTCTTCGCCGCCGATGAAGCGCCGCAGGTGCGCAGGGAAGTCGCGCAAAACAAAGGCACGCCGCTTCAGGCCGACCAGATTCTCTCCACGGACCAGGATGCCGAGGTCCGTTGCGAGCTGGCCCGCAAGATCGGGCGGCTTGTCCCCTCTTTCAGCGGAAAAGAGCAGGAACGCCTGATCGAGATGGCCATCGGGGTGCTGGAAACGCTGGCCCGGGATCAACTGCCGCAGGTCCGGGCCATTATTTCCGAGGAGATAAAGTCGGCAAGCAACGTGCCCGAACACATAGTCCTGAAACTGGCCCGTGACGTAGAGGCGATCGTCTCGGCGCCCGTGCTTGAGTATTCGCCGCTGCTGAGCGCGCAGGACCTGCTTATGATTATCGCCGGCGGCGTAAGCAAGGAGGCTTTATGCGCCCTTTCGCGCCGCGACGGCCTGATGGAAAATGTGACGAACGCCATCGTCAAGACCCGCGACGTGCAGGCGACCGGAATACTGCTTGAAAACAAAACCGCCGCAATCAATGAAAAAACGATGAATGCCGTCGCCTCCGTCGCCGTATCCGCAGTGGAACTGCACAAGCCGATGGTGAACCGCGAGAACCTGCCGCTCGGGGTGATTCGCCGCATCGCCGGCTTCGTCAGTTCCTCACTGGTGGAGATTCTCATCCAACGGAGCGGATTGGACGAAGACATGGCCTCCGGTTTGCGTCAGGCGGCGCGGCGGCGCATCGACGCCGGCGATTTCGCCGAGAAAGCCCCCGGCCAGAGCGCCGGCGAACGGGCCGCTGAGATGTTCGCGCAGGGAAAGCTTGATGAAAAAGGCATAGTCAAGGCCATCGCCGACAAGGATGTTGTCTTTATCCATCACGCTTTGGCGTTGATGTCCGGGATCAAGTCGAAAACGGTCAAGGAAATGCTGGATTCGGGCAGCGGCAAGGCGGTGACGGCGCTGGCCTGGAAGGCGGGGCTGAGCATGAAGGCGGCGCTGGCCCTGCAAACGAAGATCGCCCGCATCCAGCCGAGGTCGATGATCAAGGCCGAAGACGGCGATTATCCGCTTACGGAAGACGAACTCGCCTGGTTCATCAATTATTTTGTGACTTAACCGGTTGCAAGGCATGGCGCGGCGTGTTATTAGATTCGTGAGGCGCATTTCCGGGCAAGATGCATATTTTGTGGCTGAGTATGAAGATTATGGCTAGGGATAGCTGGTTATAGCTGGTTATAACCAAGGGGAAATGAATTGACGCCCATGATGATTTCTGAAATCGCCGTGCGACGGTTTTTCGGGAAGGCTGTTCTGTGCCTGTTCCTGGCCGTTGCGCTTGATTTTTATCCGGGGAGCGCCAGAGCGGATTCGTTAAGGGACGCCCTGAACGATCTGGTGAAGGTTCACAAGCGGATCAAGGCGGCGGACCTGGACACGGCGGCGGCCAAGGAGCGCATCCGGGTGGCCAGAGGCAACTGGTATCCGACATTGGGGATGACCGCCAACCTCGGCTACGAAGAGCAGAGAAAAGGGCAGGGGGTGGAAGACACCAACATCCACCCCAAGGAAGTCGGCCTGAATGTCGCCCAGACGCTGTGGGATTTCGGCTCCAACAACGCGGTGATCGACAGCGCCGTCCTTACCCATGAGCAAAAGAAGTACATCGAGGACGTGACCCGTCAGGCGCTGATTCTGGAAGGCATCAACGCCCATCTGGCGCTGACCACCGCCCTGAAAGTTCTTGAGTACGCCAGACAATCCGAAGCCAGCCTGAAGAAGCAGACCGAGATCGAGGATGCGCTGGTGAAACGCGGCTCCGGCATGGCGATGAACAAGTTGCAGGCCGTGCGCGAACTGGACGGGGCGATCGCCACCCGCGTCGAAAGGGAAGGCGGACTGAAGATCGCCCTTAACCGCTACCGGGCGGTTTTTGAAAAAGTTCCCGCCAATCTGGAAACCCTGGTCAATCCGCGCATTCCGACCGAACTGATTCCCGAAACGCTGGATCAGGCGATTGAAACCGCCTTGCGCAACAATCCCGAGCTGGTCGCCACGCAGTTGACCTCCGAACTCGCCCGCGAGAACGTCAAGAAGACATTCGCCGATGAAATCTTTCCGACGCTGAAGGCTTCCGTTGACGCCAAATGGAAGAACGATATCGGCGGCACCGCCGGATCGAAGCAGGAATACCTTTACAAGGTCGAATTGAAAAGATCGTTCAACATGGGCCTGACCGCCATCAATACGCTGCGCGCTTCGGAACAGACCCAGATGTCTTCGGAAAACACCTATGGCGACGCCCGCACCAGAATCGAGGAGAAGGTCAGGTCGGCCTGGGACATGCTGGTGACGATCAAGGAAGTGGTCGCCAACAAGGAAAACGAGGCCAATATCGCCAGCGAATTTCTGGTCCTTTCGCGCAAGGACCTGCAACTCGGCAATACCGATCTGATCAACGTGCTTCAGGGTGAAAAGGCGCTCATCAACGCCCTTATCGCCGCCGAGGATTTCCGAACCGGAGTATCGGTCCAGGCCTTCACCCTCCTCAACGCCATGGGAATGCTCGAAGCCGACGTTATCGACAATTAGCCCCTCACCCGCAAGGGGATAGGGATAATACCCCTCTAACGCCCGACGCATTGACCGAAAGAAACGCTGTTTTATGGACCACAGAGGCTCAGAGACACAGAGGAAAATAGAGAAAAAGCAGGAAGAAAGCTTCACTTGGCGCGTCAGGATTGATTGGAATCGCTCAAAACCGCTGTGGGCCATGCCTTATCGTCTTTGCGAGGATTGCGAGAAGCGGAGCGACGAAGCAAGACGAAGCAATCCAGAGAGCGCCATCGGCCACTGGATTGCTTCCCGCGTCGCTGACGCTCTCACGGTCGCAATGACGCCAAGGCGTAACGCGGGTGACCCTGATCAATCCTGACGCGCTTGTCTTCTCTGCGCCTCTGTGCCTCTGTGGTCAAAATACACAGGCCGATAATTCCCCCTTCGATAATCAGCATCGACTATCGGCCTGAAATTTGGTACAATGCCCGACGATAAGCATCCGTGGAGATTTTCGCATGTTTGACGCCCTTGCCGGCAATAGCGATCAGGATTCGCCGGCGCCCCGGATCGTGGAAGGTTCGGGCGGCGGGTTTGTCGATATCCCCGGCGCGTCGTGGCTGCTCGGCGCCGACTTCGTGCGCTCCGGCCCCGATCTGCTGTTAAAGGGCGATAACGGCGAGCAGGTGCTGGTCCGCGACTTTTTCACCCAGCAACATCCGCCCGCCCTGCGCACCGCCGCCGGCGCCGTCGTTTCGCCGGAGATGGTGATGAAACTGGCGGGGCCGACGGCCCCCGGACAGTACGCCCAGGCCGGAGCGGCGACGCAATCCGCCGCCGAGCCTATCGGCCGCATCGACACGGTTCTCGGCAAGGTCGATGTCACCCGCGCCGACGGGACCAGGGTCGCCCTGCATCAGGGCGACGCCGTTTTTCAGGGAGACATACTGGAATCCGGGGCCAAGGGCGCCGTCGGCATCGTCTTCATCGATGAGAGCGTGTTCTCGATGGGCGAGAGCGGGCGCATGACGCTGGACGAGATGGTCTATGACCCGGTCAAGCAGACGGGATCGTCATCGGTCTCGCTGGTGCAGGGCGCTTTCACCTTTGTCAGCGGCCAGATCGCCAAAACCTCCTCCGAGGGCATGATGGTCACCACGCCGACGGCGACCATCGGCATTCGCGGCTCGGCGGGCGGCCTGAACGTCAACAAGGAAGGCCACACCACCGCCGCCCTGATGGAAGAAAAGGGCGGCTTCTCCGGCGAGATGACGATCACCACCGGCGGCGGCACCCAGACCATCAACCAGCCTTTCCAGGCGATCAACGTCACCAGTTTCGCCGCGCCGCCGCCCCTGCCCTTCACCATGTCGGTGCAGGCCATCGGCGTCAGTTTCGGCAGCGCCATGCAGGCCCTGCCCAACGCCGCCCAGCACCTGCCGGAGGCTTTTCACCAGCAGGTCGTCCAGGCTCACGTCGAACAACAGGCGGTGATAGCCAAGGAGGAAGCGGCCAAGGAGGAAGCCGCCAAGGAGGAAGCGGCCAAGGAAGGCGAGGTTGCTAAAGAAGGCGAGGCCAAGGGCGAGGGCGAAGCCGCCAAAGAGGGCGAGGCTAAAGGCGAGGGCGAGGCCGGCAAGGAAGGCGAGGCCAAGGGCGAACTTTCGGCCAAGGAAGGCGAGGCTAAAGGCGAGGGCGAAGCCAAGGGCGAGCTTGCAGCCAAGGAAGGCGAGGCCAAGGGTGAACTTGCGGCCAAGGAAGGCGAGGCCGGCAAAGAAGGCGGTCTCGGCGGTCCCGGCGGCCCCGAAGGTCCGGGTGGCCCCGGTAACGAATTAGCGGCCAGGGAAGGCGGTCCCGGTGGACCCGGCGGCCCAGGCGGGCCGGGCGGACCCGAAGGTCCGGGCGGCCCCGGTAACGAATTAGCGGCCAGGGAAGGCGGTCCCGGCGGACCGGGAGGACCGGGAGGACCGGGAGGTCCTGAAGGTGGATTTGGCGTTCCGGGCGAGGGCGTCAGCCTCGGCGAGGGTAGCTTTGGCAGCGGCTCTGGCCCCGGTCCCGGTTTCACCGGCTTCGGCGGCCCCAGCTTCGGCGATCCCGGCGGACCGGAAGGCCTTGGCGGTCCCGGTGGTCCCGGTCCTGAAGGCGGATTCGGCGGTGGCGGAGGCATCAGCGGCATCGGCTTCAATGCGACCTATAATTCCTACGGCGGCGCCGCCGTCGGCCTCGCCGCCATGTTGGGCGGTGGCCTTGCCGAACTCGCCGCCATGTTGGGCGGCGACATTGCTAACCTTGCCGTCATGCTGGGCGGCGAGGCCAATAACCAGGAAATCGAGAACGCCAAGCAAGGCGCTGATCAGGGAATTAAGGACGCTGAGCAAGGTAGCGCCGAAAGCATGAATGATGCCGGTGGCCTCGGTGGCCCCGGCGGCCCAGGTGGCCCAGGTGACCTCGGTCCCGTTTTTGGCCCTGTTTTCGGCCCTGATTTAGGCCTTGGTTTCGGCGATCCCTTCGGCGGCATGTTCGGCGATCCCTTCGGCGGCATGTTCGGCGATCCCTTCGGCGATCCCTTCGGCGGCATGTTCGGCGATCCTTTCGCCGGTGGTTTTTTTGATCCGAACTATAATCCCGACAGCGAACCGACTTATTATGATCCTTACGGCGGCGGCGGCGAGCCGATTCCCGATCAGCCGCCGACGACCCAGTACGCCACCTCGACCGACGCCACGACCGGGGTTGATGATTTCATCGGCGGGCCGGACAACGACAACT
>MIAA01000052.1:92216-93962 GCA_001830425.1 Rhodospirillales bacterium RIFCSPLOWO2_02_FULL_58_16 | reverse complement strand
GGCAACGCCCAGACCAGCAACTTCGGCGGCAGCGACACGGTTAACGGCGGCGGCGGCATCAACCAACTGGCCTTCGACAATCTGGTCAACACCGTCATCAAGGTGACGGCTGACGGTAGTATGTATCACAAAGGCACAGTCACGGTGGATGCCAACGGCTTGGTCATAGCCGGCAACGATACCGTCAACACCATCGGTTACGACAACATTAATCAGCAACTGTTCTCGAACGGCGATGTCATCAACGCCTTCAATAATACTTCGGCGACAGCCTTTAATCAGTCGGCGCTGGGGTTATTGGGCGATATCTTCGTGATGCCGCCCCTGGACCTCGGAGAAACCGGCTATGCGGTGGCCGGCAATGCAAGCGGCGCCGGCGCCACCAGCGGCAATGATCTCTTCACCATCTCGACCGCAAATTACGCCAACATGGTCGGCATGGTCGCCTTCGGTAACGGCGGCAGCGATACTTTCCTCATCCAGACCGGCGGCGATATGATGCTGATCGGTGGCGACGGGACCAGCAACGTATTCGATTTCAGCAACGCGAGCCTGTATTCCGCCCTCACGACGGGGGCCAATCAGGGACTGAACGTCTTTTTGTCGGGTAACGACGGGTTCATCTTCGACCGCATGGCGGCGGGGCCGGGGGGCAATTTAAACGCCATAATAACCAGTGTCGAAACGGTGAAAACCTCGTCGGGCAACGATCTGGTCAATGTTATGAGCGGCACGACCGGCTGGCTCGATTTGGGCGCCGGCAATGACGATGTGACAATAAGCGGCGGCACGGTGACCAGCATCACCGGGGGAACCGGCAACGACGCCATAGCGGTGACCGGAACCGGGTCGATAGGCAACATCGACGGCGGCGGCGGCAACGATTCCATCGACCTGAGCGGCCTGTCGGCCGGCGCCACCATTGCCTTCACCGATTTTGACAGCATCCTTGGCGGCAGCGGCAACGACACCTTTCAGTTCCTGAACTTCACCGGGCTTTCGTCGGTGAACGGCGGCAGCGGGACCGACACCGTTGAGTACACCACCTCGGGAGGCAATGATACGCTGGCGGCGACGCTTGCCGGCGTCGAGAATTTGACCCTGGCCGGGGGCAACGAATCAATTACCATTTCAACTGCGGTGAGCGGACTTACCGTCACCGGCGGCGCAGGGACCGACACGTTGACGCTGGGCGCGGCAAGCACGGTGACTGTAACCGGCGTCGAGACCGTCAACGGCAGCACGGGCGACGACAGCGTGACGGTCAGCGGGACGGGCGCGGCGACCATCACCGGCGGCGACGGTAATGACACGATCACCGGCGGTGACGGTAATGACACCCTGATCGGCGGGGCGGGGAATGATGTGATTGACGGCGGGACAGGGAATGATACGATCACCGGTGGGGCGGGCAATGACAGCCTGACGGGAGGCGCGGGCGGCGACGTATTCAAGTATACCGCCACCACCGAGGGCGCCGACCTCGTCGCCGATTTCGTGACCGCTGCGGATAAATTCCAATTCTCCCGCGCCGCCTTTTTTGGCGACGATGATGGCAGTCCCGACGGCTTGCTCGATGTTAACGGCGTCAACGGCTATACCGGCGCGGGCGCGTTTTCATCCGGGTTGTTTGCGTCGGCGCCGACAGCGGCGTCTGATGTTCGCTTTTTCTTCGACACCACCGGTTCCGTGAATAATCTTTATTACGATGCGGACGGCGACTTCTCCGCAGGCAGTATTCTCATT
>MIAA01000052.1:74765-92155 GCA_001830425.1 Rhodospirillales bacterium RIFCSPLOWO2_02_FULL_58_16 | reverse complement strand
GGTTCCGGTCGCACGCCCCCTCACCCGACCGCTGACGCGGTCATCCTCTCCCGCAAGGGGAGAGGGGTAATTTTTCCCGTCGGGCTTTTTCAGGTCGTCAGGTGTTCCCTGAGCCTCGGCATCAGTTCGACGAAGTTGCAGGGATGATGTCTTGAGTCAAGCTGGTGGACCAGGATGTCGTCCCAGGCGTCCTTGCAGGCGCCGGTCGAGCCGGGAACGGCGAACAGATAGGTGCCGCCGGCGACTCCCGCCGTGGCCCGCGATTGCAGCGCCGAGGTCTTGATCTTGTCGTAGCTGAGCATCCTGAACAGTTCGCCGAAGCCGGGGATTTCCTTGTCATACAGCGCGTGAAAGGCCTCCGGCGTGACGTCGCGTCCGGTGATGCCTGTGCCGCCGGTGGCGATGACGGCGTCAATGGCGGGGTCGGCGATCCACTTTTTGACCGTGGCGACGATGGCGGCGACCTCGTCCTTGACGATCTCGCGGGCGGCGACCTTGTGGCCGGCGCCGTTGATGCGGTCAACCAGGGTTCGGCCTGATGTGTCGGTGTCGATGGTGCGTGAATCAGATACGGTCAGCACCGCAATGTTAACGGGCAGAAATTCCCGCTCGCCTTCTATTTTCGCCATTTTCAGCCACCTGCAAGGATTCTTTGTCCTGCGCTATATAAAGCGGCCAGTCGCCGGCGGCAATAGCGTCCAGCGAGGGCGCCGCCTGGCCCAGGCGATCATGATATATCCACAGGTTGGTGAAGACGCGCTCGATAAAATTGCGGGTTTCATGCGAGGGCAGGGTCTCGATAAAGAACAGCGAGTCGTCAAGGTCATCGACCTTGCGCCGCCACTTGCTGAGATTGCCGAGACCGCCGTTCCAGGCGGCGGTCATCAGGAACATGTCGCCTTTGATCTTGTCGTCGTTGAGCAGCATATGGATGTATTTCTGACCCAGCCGCAGATTGACCTCCGGCTCGAACAAGGCCTGCTTCCCGGAGCCGTGAAGAAGACGGTCGCGAGCGACAAAGCTGGCCGTTTTCGGCATCAACTGCATCAGGCCGCGTGCGCCGGCGCGGCTCTTGGCCTTGGGGTTAAATTGCGATTCCTGGCGGATAAGGGCGTAAACCAGCGCCCGGTCCACGCTGTAGCTTTCCTCGCCCTCCCAGTCGGGAAGCGGATAGGCGGCGCCGTCATAGCCGCCGCCGTCGGGAAACAACCGCATATCCAGACGGCCCGCCAGCGACGACATGCCGGCGCGGACAGCCACCGACAGGATGCCCTTGGCGACATCTTCCCCGGCGACGGCGGACAGGTTGCGCAGTTCAAGCTCGGCGCGATAGGTCATCCCCGTCTGCAACAAAGCCAAAGCGCGGCGTCCCGGCGGCGCCTTGTATAATTTGTCGATAGTCGCCTGATCCAGGTCCGGCGACGTCCAGCGGAACGGCATGGGCATTCCCAGCAACCGATGCGCCAGCAATCCATAGAAGGTGCGCGGATGCCCGGCGGCCGACATCAACAGGGGATTGTACTTTTCAGGAGCGCCGCCGACCAGGGAGGAGCGCGCCGCCCAGAAGTATCCCGCCGAGATCATCCACGGCGAAATGCCGGGCGCTTTCGCCACCGCCTCGAAGTGACGCGCCGCGTCGCCGTAACGCTTCAGACGCCATGATATCAGTCCCGCCGTCCAGTCGGCGTCGGGAACGCGGGCGCCGGAACGCTTCGCCGCCTTGGTCGCCCACTCCAAAGCCAGATCGTCATGACCGTCGGTGAAATAGCGGGCCGCCAACTGGGCGGCGGCCTGATCATATTCAACGGCGCCGAGCTGAGTTTTGGCTTCCGTGGAAAGTAAAAACCGGCTGACCGATTTGCTCATGCCGTTACGCAACCGGCTGCGAATATCCCTGTTCCGCGCCGAGACTTCCGGGCTTCGCCGGCGGCTCATTTGTCCTGCCGAGGCCTTGGCCTTGCCGCCGGAAATTTTTTGGGCGTTGGCAATGCCGGAATCGTAAAAGACTGCCGGGCGGGCCGGTTCTTGCTGATTCTTGTGACGCCGGGTCAGCGCCAGCTTGTAGATTTCCGGGGCATAGGGAAGATCGGCATAGCTGTCCATCCACTCTTTAAGCTCCTTGTATCCGGAGCGGTACCTAGTGGGGTGCAGATAGCGTTGCGCCATAACATGGCCGATAAGAAGACGATCTTCAAGCGCGGCGATCAGCTTGTCGGCGGCCTTCCAGTCGCCGTCTTCCTGAATATCAAAAATGCGCTGGTAACGATCAGCGTCCGCCTCCGACAGAACGGTGGGGAGTCTGTCTAAGTCCTCGTCAGCCATGCCCGAAGAAAGAGCCGCCACTTCGGCGTTATCAGCGGCGGCGGCCCCGCTGAAGGCCGGTAAAAACGCGCCGAATAATATTAAAAAACAAATGGAAGAGCGCCGGAACAAAATCATTCTATTACATAACCATATTATAGTTGGATTAAGCTCGTCTCGCCGGGTTGAAATTCAATATGCACCTATAAAGCATCTTTAAACCGCAGGCAACCGAAAGCGACAACGGAAACTACCCATATCTTGTAGATAAGATCAAGCTATATTCAATACTTTGTGGATGGGCATAAAAATGTGGATAAAATAACGGATCAACGAAACAAGGCGCGCCAAGTCATAAAGAGAATAGTTTTACAGTTCTCCCAGCTTCCTTTTGATGGCCAGCATATCGCGCCAGGCCTCGCGTTTTTGCGCCGGGGTATTTTGCAGATTGTCCGGATGGAAAACGGCGATGGCGTGAACCGGTCGCGCCAGGCGCGGCGTCGTATAAGTAAGCCAGCGCCCCCTGATCCGGCTGATGCCGGACGTTTGCGCCAGCATCGACTTGGCGGCGGCCCCGCCGAGGGTAACCAGGATGTAAGGATCAACCAGCTCCACAAGGCGCTCGACGAAAGGCATGCAGACGGCCGTCTCCGCCGGCGTCGGGTTGCGATCGCCGGGGGGGCGCCAAAATATGGCGTTGGCGATCATCGCCCTGGTTCTGTCAAGGCCGATGGAATCGAGCATGCGGTCCAGCAGCTTGCCGCCGGAACCGACAAAGGGGAGGCCCCGGCGGTCCTCTTCGGCGCCGGGGGCATCGCCGATAAAAATGATTTTCGCATCCGCCGAACCGTCGGCAAAGACCAGGTTGGTCGCCGTTTTGCTTAACGCGCAGCCGTCAAACCGTTCAAGAGCATGCCGCAGTTCGTCCACCGTTTGAGCCTTCGCCGCCAGTTCGCAGGCGTAGTGGACGGCGCTCTCGGTATTGGCCATGGCGGCCCTGACCGGAATGGGGGGCGTTGCGGCAACGGCGGGAATGACGACGGCGAAACGATCCGTCGGCGCATCGCCGATGGTCTCATCAACGCCGGATTCAATGTACCATTGGAGCAGTTGACGGGTTGAAAGCGGTAAGGTCATGACGCGGTACTAGGGCCAAAACTCATTAAACTCATGAAATTCTGTGACATCAAAATGACCGAGGGACAAGGAGAATCGGCGAAGGCGGGCCTGAAGGCCCCCGGCGAGCCGATTTTCCGCCGTCCATTCGGTCATTCTGATGTCACCCTTCTCGGGCGCGGCAGAAAAGGCGACCGGACGTTTTCAAAGGCCTCAACCGTAGCAAATACTACGCTTTTCGGCCTTTTCATAGCCGGGTCGCCTTTTCTGCTTCGCGCAGAATTCATGAATTTAGTGAGTCTTGGCCCTGATAGCGAAAGACGGCGGCGACTTCTATTGGTAACATTAAGCGGAATGCGGAGGGATGATATGGAACGGGAATCGATGGAATTCGGCGTTGTCATTGTCGGCGGCGGGCCGGCGGGACTGAGCGCCGCCATCCGGCTTCGTCAGTTGGCCGTCGAACATGACCGCGACATTTCCGTCTGCGTCGTTGAAAAGGGGGCCGAGATCGGATCCCATATTCTTTCCGGCGCCGTTCTTGATCCGTCGGCCCTTGACGAGTTGATTCCCGACTGGAAGGAAAAAGGGGCGCCGCTGAACGTTCCGGTCGTCTCGGACAGGTTTCTTTTTCTGACGGAGAGCGGTTCTCTGCGCTTGCCGACGCCGCCGCAAATGAACAATCGCGGCAACTATGTGATCAGTCTGGGCAACCTTACCCGCTGGCTGGCCGAGCAGGCTGCGGAGTTGGGAGTGGAGATTTTCCCCGGCTTCGCCGCCGCCGAGATACTCTATAACCATGAAGGCGCCGTCGTCGGCATCGCCACCGGCGACAAGGGATTGAACAAGGACGGCAGGCCGGGCGACAACTTTCAGCCCGGCGTCGAACTGCGCGCCGAAACCACGCTGTTCGCCGAAGGCTGCCGAGGCTCCCTGACCAAGGCTTTATTCAAACGTTTCGACCTGGGCAAAGACTCCGACCCCCAGATATACGGCATCGGCGTCAAGGAGCTGTGGGAGATCGATCCGGCCAGCCATGCCCCCGGCTCGGTGACCCACACCGTCGGTTGGCCGCTGGACAGGCGCACCTACGGCGGCTCTTTCATCTATCATCTGGAAAACAATCAGGCGGCGGTCGGCTTCATCGTCGGCCTGGATTATGAAAACCCCTATCTCAGCCCCTTTGACGAGATGCAGCGCTTCAAGACTCATCCCTCCATTCGCCCCCTGTTCGCCGGCGCCCGCCGCCTCGCTTACGGCGCCCGCGCTCTCAACGAAGGCGGCTTCCAGTCGATTCCGGCATTGGTTTTCCCCGGCGGGGCGTTGATCGGCGCCGCCGCCGGTTTTATGAATGTTCCAAGAATCAAGGGAATCCACACCGCCATGAAGTCAGCCATGCTGGCCGCCGAGGCGGCGTTTGCGGGCAATCTTGCTTCATACCCCGAGGCGCTGAAGCGCTCTTGGGCGTGGAAAGAGCTGTATCGGGCGCGCAATATCCGCCCGTCCTTCCGTTTCGGATTATGGGGAGGAATCGCCTATTCGGCCATCGACACTTACCTGCTGGGCGGGCGGGCGCCGTGGACCCTGCGCCACCGACGCCCCGACCATGAAACGCTCGGCAAGGCCTGTGATTTCAACAAGATCGACTACCCCAAGCCGGATGGCGCACTCACCTTCGACAGGTTATCCTCGGTCTATATTTCCAATACCGGCCACGAGGAAAACCAGCCCTGCCATCTGAAACTGAAGGATGCGGAGATTCCGCTAAGCGTTAATCTGGCCGTCTACGCCGGCCCCGAACAACGCTTCTGTCCCGCCGGAGTTTACGAGTTCATCGACGACGGCAACGGTCCCCGTCTGCAAATCAACGCCGCCAACTGCGTTCACTGCAAAACCTGCGACATCAAGGACCCGACGCAAAACATCGACTGGACAACGCCGGAGGGCGGCGGCGGCCCTAATTATCCCAATATGTGAGCAATATTTCGCGGAGTCAGTATACGTCCGTCGCCTCGGCGGATTCGGCGACGCTGTACTGATGGATAAGGGGGGCGTGAGCCTTGGCGATTTCCAGTTCCTTGCCGACCATGACCGACGCATAGTTCTTGTCCTGCCCCATTATATGTTTGGTCAGCCAGTTATTGAGGAAGGCCCTGGTTTCGGCGCTCAATGATTCCGAAGGGGCGACGGCGTGCCGGCGGCATATTTCCTTTATTTGTTCACAAAGGTTGAGGTGAACCTTGTGGTGCGCATCAACGTCGGAGTAGCCGCAGGCGCGCATCAGAACCTCTTCGCGGATGAAGTGGAAATCCGTGTACTCGTAGATGCCGTCGAGAATCTTGCCGATCCTGTCGGCGTCTTGTTTTGACTCTACCGCGTCGTTGAATTTTTTAATCAGGTTGATGAGAAACCTGTGATCGGCATCGAGAATGTGGACGCCTACGCTAAGACCTTCGGACCATTCGATGGTTGTCATTCGTGATGCCTTTTTGACAAATGTGAGGACGCGCCCTTCAGGCGGCTTTCCACGCCGTTACTTCCATGCAGTCGATATCCCGGCGTTTCAGGCTCAGACAAGCCTGGTAGGCTTGTTTTTTACTGAGGCCCTGGATGCGCGCCCGGTACATGGGTTTACGGTTGTTCTTCTGGAGGGGGGCCACCGTGACGGAGCCGCCCTGCAGGATATCGGGAAATTTTTCGGCGATTTTCCGGGCAACGTTGTAGGCCGGCTGGTATTGGTTGTAGACGCCGACCTGGATCGCCCACTGGCCGTCCGGCGCCGTAGCGGAGGGGGCAGGGGTGGAATCGGCGGTTTCCGTTTTGCGCTTGCGCAGGGGCGGCCCGTTCCGGGCCGTTGACGGCTGATCCTGGAGCGATGACGGCTTGTTTTGCGCCGATGACGGCGTTCCGATCAGGTTAAATCCCTTGTCCAGCAGACCGGCCATCAGGCGATCACGCGCTTTGGCGGTGTTGCCGCCCAGGACGACGCCGATCAGACGGCGGCCGCCGCGCTCCGCCGAGGCCACCAGATTAAAGCCGGACGCCTTGATATATCCGGTTTTGATGCCGTCGGCGCCGTCGTAGGACTTGAGCAGCCGGTTATGGGTCTTGTAGGTCACATTGTTATAGGTGAACTCTTCAGCCGAGAAATAGTGGTAGTAGTGCGGAAAATCCCTGAGCAGCCTGTGGGCCAGCAGCGCCATGTCCCGCGCCGTGCTGAGTTGTCCCTGATGGGGCAAGCCCGACGGATTGCGAAACGTGGTGCGGGACATCCCCAGTTGGCGGGCCTTGGCGGTCATTTCCAGGGCGAAATTATTCTGGGAGCCGCTGAGAGCTTCGGCGACGACAACGGCAACGTCGTTAGCCGACTTGACGGCGAGGGCCAAAATAGCCTGACTGACGGTGATCGTCTGGCCTTTCGTCATCCCCAGCGCCGATGCCGGTTGACCGGCTGAAACGTCGGAAACGTTCATAGCGGTGCTCATCTTGATCCGGCCCTTGTCGAGAGCCTCGAAGAGCAGATAAAGCGTCATCATCTTGGTCAATGACGCCGGATAGTTCAGGGCGTGCGGATTGTCCTGATGCAGAACCTTGCCGGTGTTGGCGTCGATAACCATGGAGGCGTACTTGGCCGATGCCGGGACGGCGGACAGAATCGAAAAACCCACCGTCCACAGGAGGATCGTAAAGATAAAACGTCGGTTGTTAGCGGAGCCTGATTTCATCGTTACTCCCATATCCCCGGTTGCGCTGCTCAATGGTAGCCCTGAATCGGTTTCATGCATAATGGTTTCCTTGACCTTAGACAATAACCATGGCCCCGTCTCAAGAAGTTTTGTTAGAATCATTTTTACTTCTGTTATAGATAATAAAGGATTAACGGACGTGAATCCGGCGCCTGCATATCTTGTCGCGCCGACCCGAAGTTACTATTTAATTCTCATCAAATAAAAAGGTCAAAAAATGCCTATCTCTCTTAAAATACAGGCCTTGCGGCGGTGTTTGACCGCCGCCGTTATTGCCGCGCCGGTTTACGCAATGTCGTCTTTTTCAGCTATGGCGGCCGAGTGCGCCGAGTTTCCGCAAGTAGACTGGTGGGGGCCGATGAGCCACGAGCGGGTTACCACCTATGTAAAGGTAAAGCACAAAGGCGATTGGGCGGACTATACTGAAAAATGGGAGCGGCAACTGGCCCTGGCGCAGGGCGCCGGCGGCAAGGGAACCTCTTTGGTCACGCCGAACGGAGCGACGATTGCGGGGCCGGCGCTGAGTGAATATATCGGAAAGCTGCAAAAGAGAATCGACGTCACCAAATGTCTTGCCGAAGAGGATAAAAAGGGCGGCGCCGCCGCAACGCCGTTCGCCCCGAGCGCCGCCGATTCGTCGTCTCAGACCGGCCCCGGAGCAGCCAAGGCCAAGGCCGCAGGATGCACGGGCTGCCATGGCGTCGACGGCATGTCCGCCCAGCCGTCTACTCCCCATCTGGCCGGCCAGAGGGAGATGTACATGGTCAAGAGGATGATGGAATTCAAGAAGAGCGGGGAACACGGCGTTTCCAAGCCGGATATAAGCACGGAAGCCGAAGCTCTCAGCTTTAAGGATATTCAGGAAATTTCGGCTTTTTTCGCCGCCCAGTAGGGACGCCTCAAGCTTTTTGTGATAACATGCGGACGGTTTCGCGGTAAGGATTGATGAGCAACAGACCAGGCGATATCGACAGTCCCGATTCCGGCGTCGCCGTCAAGTCGCGGCCCAGGACCAAAAAACCGTCCATGTACAAGGTCTTGATGCTGAATGACGACTATACGCCGATGGAGTTTGTCGTTCAGGTTCTTGAGCAGATATTCGCCATGGGCCGTGAGGACGCCACGCGCATCATGTTTCAGGTTCATCAGACGGGTATCGGCATTTGCGGCGTTTTTACCTACGAAATCGCCGAAACCAAGGCGGCTCAGGTGATGGATATGGCGCGCCGGGCGCAGCATCCCCTTCAATGCGCCATTGAGAAAGAGTGATCATGTTATCCCGTAATCTGGAAAAGACCCTGCATAAGGCGTTGGCGCTGGCCGCCGAGCGCAATCACGAGTATGCGACCCTTGAGCATCTGCTTCTGGCGTTGACGGAAGATCACGACGCAATAGCGGTGCTACGCGCCTGCGGCGTTGAAATTGAACGCCTGCGGAGCGACCTGACCGGGTTTATCGACAATGAGCTTACCGACTTCAGCGCCGTTCCCGACGGCGATCCCAAGCCCACCTCCGGCTTCCAGCGGGTGATTCAGCGCGCCATTATTCATGTGCAGTCCTCCGGCCGCGAGGAGGTTACGGGCGCCAATGTGCTGGTGGCGCTGTTTTCGGAACGTGAATCTCACGCCGTTTATTTTTTGCAGGTTCACGACATGACGCGGTTTGACGCCGTCAATTATATCTCCCACGGCATCGCCAAGGTTCCCGGCCGGCCCCGGCCGCACGCCGTTCACGGCGCCGAGGATGAGGAGCGGAGCGAGGACGACGAACCGGCGGTCAAGAAGGGTAACGAAGCCCTTAATACCTACTGCGTCAACCTCAACGAGAAGGCGGCTAACGGCCGCATCGACCCGTTGATCGGTCGTGACGCGGAGGTGGACCGCACCATTCAGGTGCTGTGCCGCCGCAATAAAAACAATCCCCTGTATGTCGGCGACCCCGGCGTCGGCAAGACGGCCATCGCCGAGGGGCTGGCCCGGCGCATTGTTCACGGCGAGGTTCCCGAGGTGCTGCAAGACGCCGTTATCTTCGCCCTGGATATGGGGGCGCTGCTTGCCGGCACCCGCTATCGCGGCGATTTCGAGGAGCGCCTCAAGGGAGTCATCACCGAGCTTGAGAATACCGAAGGATCGGTTCTGTTCATCGACGAGATACATACCGTGATCGGCGCCGGCGCCACTTCCGGCGGCTCCATGGACGCTTCCAATATCCTGAAGCCGGCGTTGCAGAGCGGTGCCGTGCGCTGCATGGGATCGACCACCTATAAGGAATACCGCAATCACTTCGAGAAGGATCGCGCCCTGGTGCGCCGCTTTCAGAAGATCGACGTGCATGAGCCGTCCGTCGAGGATACGGTCAAGATTCTCCACGGCCTCAAGCCGTATTTCGAGGAACATCACAAGGTGCGCTATACCGCCGAGGCGATTCGCCAGGCGGTAGAGTTGTCGGCGCGCTATATTTCCGACCGCAAACTCCCCGACAAGGCCATTGATGTTATCGATGAGGTCGGCGCTTCGCGCATGTTGCTGCCCGAGAATAAACGTCGCAAGACGGTCGGCGTCAAGGATATCGAGAAAGTGGTGGCGATGATCGCCCGCATTCCGACGAAGAATGTCTCCGCCGACGACCGCAAGGCGCTGAAGACGCTGGAGCGTGACCTTAAGGCCATGGTTTTCGGCCAGGACGCGGCCATTGATGCGCTGGCCGGCGCCATCAAGCTGTCCCGCGCCGGTCTGCGCGAGCCGGAGAAGCCTATCGGCTCCTATCTGTTTACCGGCCCCACCGGCGTCGGCAAGACCGAGGTCGCCCGCCAACTGGCGCTGATCCTCGGCGTCGAACTGACCCGCTTTGATATGTCCGAGTACATGGAGCGCCACAGCGTTTCCAGGCTGATCGGCGCGCCGCCGGGGTATGTCGGGTTCGACCAGGGCGGACTGCTCACCGACGCCGTTGACAAGCAGCCGCATACGGTGTTGCTGCTGGATGAGATCGAAAAGGCCCATCCCGACCTGTTCAACATTCTGTTGCAGGTGATGGACCACGGCAAGCTCACCGACCACAACGGCAAGAGCGTCGATTTCCGCAATATCATTCTGATCATGACCACCAACGCCGGCGCCGCCGATCTGGCCAAGCCGGCCATCGGCTTTGAGCGGGAGGAGAGAACCGGCGATGACAAGGAAGCGATTGAGCGCATGTTCACGCCTGAATTCCGCAACCGCCTGGACGCCGTTATCGGCTTTTCAAGGCTGACCCCCGAGGTGGTGGCCCGTGTCGTTGACAAGTTCATCATCGAACTGGAGACCAGATTGGAAGACCGCAACGTCATCATCAATTTCACCGACGAGGCGCGGGATTGGCTGGCGGTGAAAGGCTACGACAAGACCTTCGGCGCAAGGCCGCTGGCCCGCGTCATCCAGGAACATATCAAGACGCCCCTGGCCGACGAAATGCTGTTCGGCAAACTGATCAAGGGCGGCGTCGTCAACGTCGATTTCAAGAACGGCAAGGTCGTTTTCGACTATCCCCGTCCGCCTCAATACAACTCAATCGTCAAACGCCCCAAAATCAAAACGCCGGCAAAGGTGAGGTAGGGGGACTGCGTCATCGGCAGGCTTTGTCCGAGATGATGTCGGCCTCGTTGCCGCCCTTTGTGGACAGGGGGATATAGGCCTTGCCGGCAATGGTGTAGGTTTCTTTTTCCGCAAACTTGCCGGGGCCGGTGCGCTCGGCGATGACTTCACGGCAGGCGTTGCAGGAGTTGACGATCACCAGTCCGCCGTCGATGCGGCGCTGCAACCGGGCGCATTTCTTGCCGTCGGTTTCGCCGTCGGCGGGTTGAGACGGGGGCGGGGGAGCGACACACGGCGCGACGGACTGTATCCGCGTCAGTCCCGGACCACGGAACGACAGGTCGGTGCTGGATTTGCCCGGCACCGTATATTTGCGGGTGACGGCGGGGTCGGGGCCGGGACGCTTGTGCGTCAGGGTGACGATCTGGCATGTTTCGCAGCGGTTAACCAGCACCTCGCGCTCGTTATGCTTGCCGGCCATGACGCATTGTTCGGCGCCGGCCGTCGTCGGCCGGCAGGCGAAAAATATGCCGGCCAATAATACCAGCGGCCATTGGCGATGCCTCTTTGTTAACGGGGTTAGGGTTCCCTTAAGGGGGAAAAATCCTCCCCCTTTAGAAGGGGGAGTTAGAGGGGGTATTTGCAGCAACCTCCCCTGACCCCTCCTTGGTAAGGAGGGGAAAGCGCGGGGGTCGCCGACGGTTAATATCAATGACCGCCGGTATAACAACGCCTTCAAGAGATTCCGAGTTTTAACCATGGGCGCCATTCTACCCGGCGATAGTTAAGGGCAGGTTAGGAAGGGCGGGCCTTACCTCATCTCGAACAATCCGTCCACTTCGACGCTGACGCCGCGCGGCAATGAGGCGCAGCCCACGGCGGCCCTGGCGTGGGGGCCGATTTTCGGGCCGAAGACCTCGACCATCAGATCGGAAGCGCCGTTGATTACCTTGGGGTGATCGGTAAAATCGGGGGTGCAGTTTACAAAGCCGGTCAGTTTTACGACGCGGGTTATCCGGTCAAGATCGCCGTCGCAGGCGTGTTCGGCCTGGGCGATGAGGTTTTTGGCGCACAGGTGGGCGGCTTGGTAGCCCTGCTCGACGTTGATATTTTCGCCCAGACGCCCCAGGTATTTCAGTTCGCCGTTTTCTATGGTGATCTGGCCGGAGATGAAGATCAGAGCGCCGGTTTTCACATACGGCGCGTAGTTGGCGACGGGAGAGGCCGCCTGCGGCAGATCGATTCCCAGCTCTTTGAGGCGCGTTTTTATGGACATGTCAGACTCTTAAGAAAATGGGCGGCGTCCGGTTCGAAAACCAAACGCCGCCCCAAGTTGTCCCAGGGAGGAACCCGTAACGCTTGCCACCTTAAATGTTTCTCCCGGTCGATTTCATATCACGAGCATCCGCTGGTGCCGCCGCAGGTGTCGCACTTCAGGCAGGTGCCGTTGCGCACCAGGGTGAAGTTGCCGCATTCGGAGCATGAATCTCCTTCATAGCCTTTCATTTTGGCCTCTCTGACGTTCTTTATGCGCTTGTCCACATTCATGAAGACGGAGGGGTTCACGCTCATCGATCCGGTTATTCCGGTGGCGGTCAGTATCGCTTCCTGGGGGACCGCCGACGCCGTGGCGACGCCGTATCCCTTGTTTCCCCTGATCACCATGAAATTAGAGCGCACGAAGCCCTGACTGGTGATGCGCTCGACCGCTTCCATGGTCTCGGCGTCGGGGTGGTTGGGCAGGTTGCCTTCGTCATCGCCGCGTCCCAGGCAGGCGGGGTCCAGATCGCTGGGATTGACGTGGGCGAGATCGTTGCGCGACAGGTACGAGACCGCCAGTTCACGGAACAGGTAATCGAGAATGGAGGTCGCCATCTTGATGGTTTCGTTCCCGACAACGATGCCGGACGGTTCAAAACGGGTGAAGGTGAAGGCTTCCACATATTCTTCCAGCGGCACCCCGTATTGGAGTCCGATGGAAACGGCGATGGCGAAATTATTCATCAGGCTGCGGAAGGCTGCTCCTTCCTTATGCATATCGACGAAAATCTCGCCCAGCTTGCCGTCCTCGTATTCGCCGGTGCGCAGGTAAACCTTGTGGCCGCCGATGACCGCTTTCTGGGTGTATCCCTTGCGGCGGTGGGGCAGGCGTTGGCGCTTGGTCACGAAGCGCTCGATAATACGCTCGGAGATCACCCTGGCGCGCACGGCGTTTGATGATTCGGTTATGTCCTCGGCCATGTCGGCAACGTCATCATCGTTCAGGAGCGACGCCTGCAACGGTTGGGACAGCTTGGAGCCGTCCCGGTAAAGGGCGTTGGCCTTCAGCCCCAGACGCCAGGACATCATATAGGCTTCCTTGCAATCATCAACGGTGGCCGAGTTGGACATGTTGATGGTTTTAGAGATGGCGCCGGTGATGAAGGGCTGGCTTGCCGCCATCATGTGGATGTGGCTTTCCACCGACAGGGAACGCTTGCCGATCCGCCCGCAGGTGTTGGCGCAGTCAAAGACGGGCAGATGATGATCCTTGATGTGGGGCGCTCCCTCCAGGGTCATGGCGCCGCAGACGAAGGTATTGGCGGCTTCCACGTCTTCCCTGGAAAAGCCGATTACGCTCAACAGGTCAAACGTCACGTCGTCAAGTTTTTCGGCGGCGATGCCGAGAGTTTTGGTGCAGAATTCCTCGCCCAGCGTCCATTTGTTGAAGGCGAACTTGATGTCGAAGGCGTCGGCCATGGCGGCCTCGACGGCTTTGAGGGCTTCGTCGGTAAAGCCTTTTTTGCGCAAGTCGTCGTGGGTGACGGCCGGCGATCCTTTCAAGGCGCCGTGACCGACCGCGTAGCGGGACATCTCCTCGATCTGCAAGGCGGGGTAGCCGAGGCGCTCAAGAGCCTTGGGAACCATATTGTTGATAATCTTGAAATAGCCGCCGCCGGCCAGTTTCTTGAATTTGACCATGGCGAAGTCGGGTTCGATTCCGGTGGTGTCGCAGTCCATCACCAGACCGATGGTGCCGGTGGGGGCGATGACCGAAACCTGGGCGTTGCGGAAGCCGTGTTCCTCGCCCAGCGTCAGGGCCAGATCCCATGCGTCGCGCACGGCCCTCGCCAGTTCCTTATCGGGACAGGCTTTGCCGTCAAAAGGCAACGGCGCCACCGACAGGCCTTCGTACCCGTCCTTGACGCCGTGGGCGGCGCGGCGGTGATTGCGGATAACCCTCAGCATCGATTCGCGGTTTTCTTCATGGCCGGGGAAGGCGCCCATCTCGCCGGCCATCTCGGCCGACGTAGCATAAGCGGCGCCGGTCATGAGGGCCGAAACGGCGGCGCACAGGCTGCGCCCCTTGTCGGAGTCATAAGGAATGCCGAGGGCCATCAGATAGCCGCCGATATTGGCGAAGCCGATCCCCAGGGTGCGGAATTTGTACGACAGTTCGGCGATGCGCATGGAGGGGAACTGGGCCATCAGCACCGATATCTCAAGGGTGATCGTCCACAGCCTGACTGCTTGTTCAAAGGCGGCGACGTCGATGACGCCCTCATCTTCCTTGAGGAAGCGCACCAGATTGAGGGACGCCAGATTGCAGGCGGTGTCGTCGAGGAACATATACTCGGAGCATGGATTGGAAGCGTTGATGCGCCCGCTTTCGGGGCAGGTGTGCCACTCGTTGATGGTGGTGTCGAATTGCAGACCGGGATCGGCGCACGACCAGGTGGCGACGCCGATCTGTTCCCACAGATCGCGGGCCTTGACGCGCTTGGCGACTTTGCCGTCGGTGCGGCGGATCAGTTCCCATTCGCCGTCATTCAGCACTCTTTCCAGGAAATCGTTGGTGACGCGAACCGTGTTGTTGGAGTTCTGGCCCGACACCGTCGAGTAGGCTTCGCTGTCCCAGTCGGTGTCATAGATCGGGAAAGAAACCTCGGTGTAGCCTTGCTTGGCGAACTGAATGACCCGCTGGATATAGTTTTCGGGGATCATCGCTTTGCGGGCTTCGATGACGGCGGTTTTCAGCGCGCGGTTTTTCTTGGGATCGAAGCGGACACTATCGTCGCTGTTTTTGTCGCCGCACGCCGCCATGACCTTGTTGAGGTTTTGGTCGGCCAGTCTGGAACCGGCGACCAGAGCCGCTACTTTCTGTTCTTCCCTGGCTTTCCAGCCGACAAAGGTTTCGATGTCCGGGTGGTCAATGTCAACGATCACCATCTTGGCGGCGCGTCGCGTGGTGCCGCCCGACTTGATGGCGCCGGCGGCGCGGTCGCCGATCTTGAGGAAGCTCATCAGGCCGGAGGACTTGCCGCCGCCCGACAGGGCCTCTTCGCCGGCCCTGAGACGTGAAAAATTGGTGCCTGTCCCCGATCCGTACTTGAACAGCCGCGCTTCGCGGACCCACAGGTCCATGATGCCGCCTTCATTGACCAGATCATCATTGATGCCCTGGATGAAGCAGGCATGGGGCTGGGGATGCTCGTAGGCCGAAGTCGATTTGGTCATCTCGCCGGTGCGGTAATCAACGTAGAAATGGCCCTGGGCCGGGCTGTCGACGCCATAAGCCCAGTGAAGTCCGGTGTTAAACCACTGGGGAGAATTAGGGGCGCCGAGCTGGGCGCACAGCATGTAACGCATTTCGTCATGATAGGCGTGGGCGTCGGCTTCCGAATCGAAGAAACCGCCTTTCCATCCCCAATAGGTCCAGGCGCCGGCCATGCGGTCAAAGACCTGCTTGGCGCTTGTTTCGCCGCCGTAGCGGTTTTCCTTGGGAAGACGTTTGAGGGCCTTGTCATCGGGAACGCTCCGCCATAGCCATGAAGGAACATCGTTTTCCTCCACTTTGCGAAGCCTGGTCGGAACTCCCGCCTTGCGAAAATATTTCTGGGCGAGAACGTCGCCGGCAACCTGGGACCATGAGGCCGGAAGCTCCATCTCCTTTAATTGAAATACCGTCGATCCGTCGGGATTGCGGATTTCACTGCCGGCGGTGGTGAACTTGATCAGGTCGTAAGGCGACTCGGCATGCTCGGTAAAAAGCCTTGAAATTCGCATAGTTCCCCCTCGATAAAATTGACTCCAGCGCCGTTAAACCGGCGTTATGCAGAGTCCTTAAGACCTCCCCAACCATAAAACACACATTCACATGAAAAGTGACGTAGATACTACATCTATGTGCTTGCAAGTGCGTTAGTCACAATATGTAGGCTATTGTTGCCGGCGTATGCAACAACATTCTGCGTCGCCGGATAATTATTATGGAGCGGATTTTCTTGTATGAACCGTCCGGCAAATGCCATATTGTCGTCGCTTGCGGGATTTTTCATCCGCAATGGGGAAGCCATGAATATTCTGATGAACATCGGAACGGTTTTTTATACCCTGCTGAAGGGTAAGCTGGTCGGCGAGGACGAGCACAGGAATCGCTATTACCGGGGAACCGGCATAAAGCTTCACGGCAGGGAGCGCCGTTGGGTGCTCTACAAGGGCAAGTCCGAGGCTTCCAAGGTTCCGCCGGAATGGCACTCATGGCTTCATCACACGACGGCGGCCCCGCTTTCGGAAAGCGCCGCCAACGCCAGGCCCTGGCAAAAAGATCACCTGCCCAACCTGAGCGGCACGCCCGGCGCTTATCTGCCCTGCGGCCACGACCTCAGGGGCGGGAAGCGCGCCCCCTCGTCGGGCGATTACCATCCCTGGAAGCCGGAGTGATTTCAACCCGATGATGAGCAGCGATAATAAAGAAGCTACTAACGGAGCGATCTCGCTGGGGCTTGGCGCCTTGTTGCTGGCGGTTCTTTATGGCGGCGGGGAAGTGCGGGACAAGGCGTCCGGCAAGGACTATCTGATCAATGCCTCGTTTGATCGGATTGACGGCATTTCCATCGGCAGCGACGTGCATCTCGGCGGCATCAAGATCGGCGTCGTGGACGGTCAGGCCCTTGATAAGGGATATCGGGCGGTGCTGACCCTGAAGATTGATTCAAATGTTAAGCTGCCGACCGATACTTCGGCGGCTATCCATACCAACGGCCTGTTCGGCTCCAAATACATTGTGATTGAGCCGGGCGGCGAAAAGGAAAACATGGTGGCGGGAGACGAGATCAGCTTTACCCAGGGATCGGTGATTGTTTCCGAGTTGCTGGATTTGATCATCTCTCAAGGCAAGGCCAACCGCGCCAAACAAGCTGATGAAGCGAAGGGGAGTGAATAGACATGGGAAGAAACGCGGTTGAAACCGTCCTGGGCGCCGTCGTTCTTTTGGCCGCCGCAGTGTTTGTTCAGTTTGCCTACTCGACGGCCGAGGTCAAGGCGGTCGAGGGTTACGGCATTTCCGCCGTTTTCTACAAGATCGGGGGACTCAGCAAAGGCAGCGACGTGCGCATCAACGGCATCAAGGTGGGTACTGTCGTCGGCAACAGCCTCAACCCCGAGAACTATGACGCCGTGGTCAAAATGACCATTACGCCGGAGATCAAGTTGCCGACCGACACCGTCGCCATCATCGCCAGCGAAGGCATGATGGGGGATAAATATGTGCGTCTGGAGCCGGGTTCCGCGAAAACCTACGTCGCCTCCGGCGGCAGGATAGCCAAGACCAAGGACTTCAGATCATTGGAGGACCAGGTGGGAGAGATCATCTTCCTGGCTACCGGCGGCGACG
>MIAA01000052.1:65211-74739 GCA_001830425.1 Rhodospirillales bacterium RIFCSPLOWO2_02_FULL_58_16 | reverse complement strand
CACGTCTTTGGCATAGTTCGGATTTTAAGACGTGGATGCGCGGATCAAGTCCGCGCATGACGGGTGGGGAACAGATTGTATTTTTTAAATGTGTCTGTGTACTGGTCATATGCCTGTTCACCTGGCGGTCGGCGTCGGCTGAAATCTATGATATTGCCGTTCTTCAGGGCATGGACAAGGTAACGGCCAGAGTCTCCACCATCGAGGCGCCGGTCGGCGACACGGTGCGCTTCGGGACGCTTGAGATCATCGCCCGCGTCTGTAACAAAAAGCCTCCCGAAGAAACGCCGGAAAGCGCCGTATTCCTTGATATATGGGAGGTGCGCGAGGGCGAATCGGCGGTCGATCTGTTCAGGGGATGGATGTTTGCTTCCAGCCCGGCGCTGTCGGCCATGGAACACCCGGTCTACGATGTCTGGGCGCTGGACTGCAAAAACGCCGCCGACGTTGCGCCCTCGACCAAAGAAGCCGCCCCCTACACTCCCCCCGATGACGACCCGGCCGCAGACGATTCTCCGAAGGAAGAGGTAATGACGGAGTAGGCTGACGGCGCCGCTTCAAAAAATTCCTCCCCTTACGAAGGGGAGGCCGGGAGGGGTTTTGTTTTTATGACCACAGATGCACACTGATGAACGCGGATAAAATCTAGAGCGGTTTGTGATCGAATGGAATCATCCCTCTCACCCGGCTTCGGGTAAGGCGCATCGCGCCGACGCGCCAACCCTACGCAACCCTCTCCCCCCGCGATTTGCGGGGGGAGAGGGAAGGGGGAGGGGGGCGACGCCATCTGATCGGAAAGTGCTTTCTAACCTCTCCCAACCCCTCCTTGGCAAGGAGGGGAAAGCAAGGTCCGGTTGGATCAGAGTTCAGGCAAACATCTCTTCCAGCGCCTTGCTTTCCAGCGATGGGTCGATCTCGGCGGGAAAGGCGGCTTTGACTTCCAGGGCGGCGTCGAGGCGTTCCCGGTAATCACGCGCCGGGATTTCCTCCGCGCCGAACTTTTTCAGATGATCGGTCATGAACTGGGCGTCCAGCAGCACATAGCCGCCCAGCCTGAGCCGCGCCGCCAGATGCGCCAGCGCCACCTTGGAGGCGTCGGTGGTCGTGTGGAACATGCTTTCGCCGCAAAAAGCGCCGCCGACGGCGACGCCGTAAAGGCCGCCGATCAGCTCGCCTTCCAGCCGACATTCCACCGAGTGGGCGAATCCCATGTAGTGCAGTTCGGTATAGGCGCGGATGATTTCGTCGTTGATCCAGGTCTTGCGGCGGCCACGGACGGACCTGGCGCAGGCGCGGATGACCTCCCGGAAGGCGGTGTCGCAACTCACCTGAAATATTCCCTGGCGTATTTTTTTCTTGAGGCTGCGCGAAACATGAAAGGCCGCCAGGGGCAGGACGGCGCGCAACGGCGGATCGACCCAGAAGATGTCGGGATCGTCGCGGGACTCCGACATCGGAAAGATGCCGCAGGCATAAGCCTTGAGGAGCGTTTCCGGCGTCAGCGGCGGTCGTTCATAGCATGAACAGCCCTCGGTCATTTTACCTCACGGACGACGCGCAGGCCGATGCCGTAGCTGAAGGCGGCGGCGGGGAATTTGGCGCGATAGGCCGAGCGGACGTTGGTCGAGACATAGTACCACGAGCCGCTTCTGTTGACCCGGAAACGGCAATCGCCGTCAAGACGCGCCGAGCCGTCGGCGGGGGCGTTCGCATGGTCGGGACGCCAGCAGTCCTGGACCCATTCCCATACATTGCCGTGTACGTCATAAAGGCCGAACGGGTTGGGCTTGTACGTTCCCACCGGATAGGTCTCGTGGCTGATCGCGGGGGCGCAGGTCCGGCAATTGGCGTTGTCGTCGCCGACTTCGTCGCCCCACCAGTATTCGGTAACGGTTCCGCCCCGCGCCGCGTATTCCCATTCGGCTTCAGTAGGCAGGCGGTATTTATGTCCGGTTTTGGCGCTTAACCAGCGGGCATAGCCTTCCGCTTCATCGAAGGTGATGTTTACCACCGGCCTCTTTCCGCGCCCCCATTTATGGTCATCGGGGTTCTTTGAGCAGCCCCCCTCATCAAGGCAGACCGTCCATTCGTCGAAAGTGACTTCGTAGACGCCGATGGCGAAGGGATAGGCGATGGCGACCGGGTGAGCCGGTTTTTCGTACTTGAAGCCGCCGTCGTCCCCCATGGTGAAGGAACCGGCCGGCGCTACGACCATTTCCGGACATTGGGGACAATCGCGGAAGGCGGTCGGCGGCTCGACGGCGCCCGCCGGAGCGACGGTAAAGCTGAGCAGGGCAATGGAAATTTTTTTGATCATGGGAATCGAAGATAACCCGCGCTTTGATCATCATCAAGGTTTCCCCCGTCGCCCCCCGCTAAATTCAATCCTTGAACCATCAAGGAAACAGGCGATGCAGACCAACGCTGAACGGCCCCTTCTCATGCTGGCTTACGGATTCCGTCCCTTCTTCCTGCTGGCCGGAATATATGGAACGTTAGCCGTCGCCGTATGGACGGCGGCCTACGTCGGCGCCCTGCCCCTGCCCAGGACCTTTTCTCCCATGCTGTGGCATGGTCATGAGATGCTGTTCGGCTTCACCGCAGCGGTCCTTTCGGGCTTCCTGATGACGGCGATACCCAACTGGACGCAATCGTCGCCGGTCAGCGGCGGACGCCTTGCCGCGCTGGTCGCGCTGTGGTTTGCCGGACGCCTCGCTTTTCTGATGTCCGATTTTTTGCCTGCGGTGGTGACGGCGGCGGTTGACCTTGCCTTGATCCCCACGCTGGCGGTAATGGCGACGGCTCCGATATTCGCTATGCGGCAAAAGCATAATTATTTTTTCCCGGCGCTGCTGGCGGCTTTTTTTGTCGCCGATCTTCTCATTCATCTGGAAGCGATGGGCCTGACCGCCGCCACGGCTGAATCCGGCCTTTATCTGGCCATGTATGTGGTCGCCATGTTTCTGTCGCTGATCAGCGGGCGGATCGTTCCCAACTTTACCGCCGGCGCCCTCAGAATGCGCGGCGAGAACGTAGAGGCCCGCATCAGCATGCCTCTGGAGCTGTCGATTGTGGCCCTGATGATCGCCGTCGCCGTCGCCGATCTGGTTTTTGACTCCGCCGCAGCCGGCGGCGCATTGGCTCTCGTCGTCGCCGGGTTGCTGGCATTTCGTATGCTGAAATGGAACACCGGCAAGATACTGGACACGCCGCTGCTGTGGGTTCTGCATCTCGGCGTCTTGTGGCTGGCGACGGGGTTCGCCTGCCTGGGACTGGCCGACCTCACCGGCTTTGTGGCCAAGAGCACGGCCTTCCATGCGTTGACCATCGGCGCCGGCGGGACCATGGCGTTAGGAGTCATGACCAGAGCGTCGCTGGGCCACACCGGTCGCCCGTTCGTGTTGGCCAAGCCGATCCCGGCGGCTTACATCCTGATTTCCCTGGCTGCCGTTACCCGCGTGTTCGCCCCGGCAATCATGCCGTCGGCCTATCAGGCCTTTATCGTCGCGGCGGGATTGATGTGGGCGGCGGCGTTCGCCATCTTCGCCATTGTCTATTGGCCCGTCCTGACCGGTCCCCGCGCCGATGGAAAGCCCGGTTAATCCGTATCGCCGCCCCGGCAATATTCATGCAGGCTGCGGATATTATTCAGGGTGACCACGTTGCCCTTGGTCTCGACGCCGTATTTCCTGAGCTTGGCCAAGGCGCGGGACAGGCTTTCCGGCTTCATGCCCAGGCGGGCGGCGACCAGCGATTTGTCATAGGGCAGCCGCACTATTGACGAGCCTTCCGTCGATTCGCTCAGGGAAAGCAGGAACCCCCCCAGACGTTGGGGCGTCGATCTCGCCTGTAACTGTTCGATGTGAAGAACCAGCCCGCGCAGGCGCATCGACAAAGCGCCCAGCATCTTCAGGGCGACCTCGCTGTCCCGGCGGAGGATCGCCAGGAACGGCTTGGAGGGAATCTCCAGCAGCCTGGCGTCGTCCACCACCTCGGCGCCGGCCGGATAGGAGCGTTCCAGGAACATCGCCGCTTCGGCCACCGTGTCGCCGGGCTTGAGCACGGCCAGCACGGTCTGGGCGCCCTCGGAGGTGTCGCGGTAAAGTTTCACCCAGCCGTCAAGCAGCAGATAAATCCGATCCGCCGCGTCGCCCCGCACGAACAGGAGCTTGCCGCGACTCTCCGTAACCACGCGGGTGTTTTGCAAAAGACGCTCAAGAACGGCGTCGGACAGCCCACAAAACAGCGGCGCCCGGCGGACAATTTCCATATCTTTTTGGGATAGAGCGTTCATCTTAAATAGCGAACGTCTTTTCGATGTCGGCGATAGTCGCCTTGGGCGCCGTGGGCGGCGCGTAGGGAGGCCTGTCGCTGACGAACAGCACGCCGATGTTGAACCCTTCCTCGTCCATCAGGCGCATGCTGGCGCGAACCGGATCGACGGCCGGCTGGGACGGCGCCGGACGCACCTTGTCTTTCCATTCGCGTTGTTCGGGGTGATAGGTGACGCAGGGGCTGAGTACTTGCAGGAAAGAGAAACCGGGATGGCGCACCGCCTTGACGATCAGCTCGGCGACGCCGTCGGGATCGCCGGAATAGCCTCTGGCGATAAAGGTGGCTCCCGCCGCCAGGGCCATGCCCAGGGGCTGAAACGGATCAACGCCGGTGCCGTGCGGGGTCAGCTTGCTTGCCTTCCACTCGATGGCGGTGGTCGGCGACGCCTGACCTTTGGTCATGCCGTAGACCTGGTTGTCCATGACGATATAGGTCATATCGACGTTGCGTCGGCAGGCGTGGATGAAATGGTTGCCGCCGATGGAAAAGCCGTCGCCGTCGCCGCCCGTCACCAATACGGTCAAATCGGGACGCGCCAGCTTGAGGCCGGCGGCCAGCGGCAGGGCGCGACCGTGAACTCCATGGAATCCGTAGACGCTGGTGTAGGCCGGAATCCGCGATGAACAACCGATGCCGGAAATAACGGCGGCGTTTTCGCGTTTGATCTTCAGCGTGGACAAGGCCCTGGTGATGGCGGCGAGAACCGAGAAATCTCCGCAGCCGGGACACCACACCGGCTTGTAATCGGATTTGTAATCCTTCGGCGAAAGCGGGCAGTCCTCGTTAACGGAATCCATATCCATATTGAATATCCTACTTCCAGTTTACGAGCAGATCATGGATTTGGCCGGGCCGGATCGGCAATGGTCCCGGCTGCTTGAAGACCTTGACCTCGCCTTGCAGATCGTAGTGGGCGCGAAGATAGCGGTGGAACTGCCCGGAGTGAGTTTGTTCGACGACCAGCAGCCGCTTTACTCCCTTTATCGCCTGATGGAATTTTTCGGTCTGCGCCGGCAACAACAGGCGTATGGAAATAAGGCGCGTATTCACTCCTTCGGCGGCGGCCCGCGCCTGCGCCTCGCGCACCGGGTCGGTGGATGATCCCCAGGTGACGATGGCGGTGTCCCCCTCGCCGACGATATCGGCCCAATGGCGACCGAAATCATGGTCGGTCAGTTTGCGTTGGCGCTTGTCCAGTTGTTGCCGGTGATGCTCGGCCTGGGCGGACGGCTTGCCGTCTTCCGTATGCTCCAGTCCGTCGGCCACATATTCGGCGTTCGGGACGCCGGGGATGGCCATCGGCGAGACGCCGGAAGCGGTCAGGGCATAGCGCCGGTAGTTTTTCACCTCCGCCGTGATGGTTTCACGCCTGGCGACAAAGGCCGCATCGGCGGGGCGGTCAATAAGCATGCGCGCCTGACCCAGCGCCTGATCGGAAAGAACGATGGCCGGGCATTGAAGAGCCTCGGCCAGATGCATCGACCATTGGGTGGCGAACAGGCAGTCATCCACCGAGTTGGGCGCCGTCACTATGTGCGGGGCGTCGCCGTGCAGGCCGTAGACGGCGATATTAAGATCGCTCTGCTCCGACTTGGTGGGGATGCCGGTTGACGGTCCTCCGCGCATGACGTTGACGATAACGACCGGAACTTCCGAGGCCACCGCCAGACCGATGCTTTCCATCATCAAAGCCAGCCCCGGCCCGGAGGTGGCGGTCAGCGCCGGCACGCCGCCGAACGAGCCGCCGATGATCATGTTGATCGAGGCCAACTCGTCTTCGGCCTGAACCAGGACGCCGCCCAGCTTTTCCAGATTGGGTGCCAGCCATTCCAGCATGTCGGTGCTGGGGGTTATCGGATAGGCGGCGACAAAACGAAGGCCGGCGCGAACGGCGCCCAGCCCCGCCGCTTCGTTGCCGCTGATGTTCCAGCGTTCGACCTTGGGCGCCGGTTCGGCGATCTTGAGGCGGCGCTTCATATCCAGCCCTTGCGCCGCGTCGCGTCCGGCCTTGGCGCTCAGTCGGTTGGCTTTGAGGATTTCCTCGCCCTTGCCTTTGAACAGATGATCCAGAGTCTCCGTCAGCGCCGTCTCGGGCAGGGAAATCAGGGCGCTCAGCGCGCCGAGGCCGACCATGCTTGAGCGGCCGCCGGCAATGCCTTTCGCCGTGTCTTTCAGCGGCAACTCGGCAATGCGGGCGCCGGCGGCGATGACGATTTCGGGGATATCTCCCGCCGCCGGGTCGCAAATGACCAGACTGTCGCCGTTAAGGGGAACCTCGGCGGCGAAGCGCTCGAAGTTGACCCAGTCGTAAGCGACCATGATGTCGAAGGCGTCGTCCAGCGAGCCTACCGGACGTGATCCCAGACGAATGAAAGCCACCGATTCGCCGCCGCGAATCTGCGGCCCCGCCGAGCGCATCATCAGCCCGTACCAGCCGGCGTGCGCCGCCGCGTCCAGAAAGATATTGCCCGCCGTCACCACGCCGACGCCGCCGCTGCCGATCAGGACAACGGATATGGTCTCGGATAATTCAGAACTTTCAGTCATTGGGTATGTCCCGGGAACATCCGCAATCAAAGCCGGCTTATTATAGGACCGGAATGTTACAGGCGTGTTGCGAATTTTTAATCTGATATTTCCGTCAAACTAAATCACTCGGGCTTGAGCGGGACCAGCGTTGGAAAGAGTTTATATTTTGCAATCAGGCGGTCGCCGGACTGTGGCCTTGGTAAATCGCCTTTATTTTTCACTTCAAGTCTATTATGAATACGGAAAGACAAAACGTACTGTACCCTACCTTCTTATTTGGTTTTTTGTCGTTAGAGACACGAGAAACTGGCAGTGGCAACAACACATCATCGTCCTCTGTATCCTCGCCCTCCGATAACGGAAGCGGTTATTGAGTTACGCTTTAAATCTGCCTGTTCGGACAGCAACTTGGTTAAAATATCCAAGTCGTTTAAAAAGCACTATCCCGGGCTGGGGAAATTTACGGCCTATGAGATGCTTTTTAATGTAGATGACAAAGGCGTGTCTTCTCAGGTTAAGGATAAGGTGGATAGCTATAAGCTTGCATCCAATGATCAACAAGAAATTATCTTGCTTTCCCCAAGAAGTATTGTGATTTCTCAGATTGCGCCTTACCCGGGATGGGACAATTTTTTTACGCGATTTGAAAGAGATTGGGGCATCTTCAAAAAAAAGCATAAATATAGTGAAATATCGAGGATCGGCGTTCGCTTTATTAATAGAATTGATATTCCTAAAAGTGACCATGCTACCGAAGAAAGCGAATTTCTAACAATTTTTCCGCAATATCCGAGTGAATTCGGCCCTTGCAATAAATACGGGCTAAGTATTTCATTTCTGATTAATGACATAAATTGTAATTTTTCATTAAATTCATCTGTTATATCATCGCCGATTATAAATCATATCTCAATTTTGTTAGACATAGATATTAGCCGTGAAAAAGAAGTTCCTCAAAACGACAAGGAAATTTTTGTGCTACTGCAAAAGATTCGCGATGAAAAAAACAAAATGTTTGAATTATGCATCACGGACAAATCTCGTAGGCTTTTTCAATGACCAGATTTACATCAAGCGGCAATTTCATTATTAGCAAACAAATTCCTTTGGGTGTGAACCTGACGGAACTAATGAAAAATGCGGTTAGCCCGGAAACAAACAAGCTACTCGAACAGGCCGTTTTTGATTCATCCCGATCTTCATCAGATATAGGGGTCAGCGAAGCAACCTCCTTGGAAGACCGTATATACCAAGCATTGGCTGGCGCCAAAATTCTGACTTCTACGTTTGCGATGCATCTTGATGACGACTGGCGCTGCAAGCTTTTTTCTCAACTTGATTCTTTGCATGATCCGATTGAATGGGAAGAAGGCGACAAGCCGATTCAGAAAGAATCATTTATTACATTCCTGAGACTTTGGCTTTTTATTCGCCCGGCCAAGCGTCCGGGCCTTGGACTTTCATTTAACGGCAATCTTATTGCTGCCTGGACAGAGGGGCAGAATCGCCTGACGATTGAATGTTTGCCGAATGATGCTGTTCAATTTGTTCTTTCAACGGAATTGGGGAAAAGAATCGTACGCACAGCAGGCGACTGCGACGTAGATCAATTATTGGCTTGTTTAGGCCCTTATGATCCTGGCCGCTGGTTTCGCCGTGGCTAATAAGCCCATCCCCGATGAACATCACGTTTTACGTTATGCCGCATGGGGAAGGCTAAGGCGTGATGAAGATGGTCAAGTAATCGGTATTTTGCCTCAGGCATTACGGTTGCGTGATAAGGAACCATATCTTTCCGTAACCTGGGTTGAATTCTTTCAAGGAAATCGAAATGGAAAAATTGCCAATGCGATCACCGCAACACGCGCCTCTATTGGTATTAAGGCACAAGCTAAAGGTATTTTTGCCCTCGGAAATGTCGCCGCGCTCCATAAAACTTGCAAGTCTCAAGCTGTATCTGCACAAGTTCTTCATAAAAAAACGGCGTCAAACCCCGGTCATTCAGGAATATACGGCTTGGACAAAGCAGAAAATAACCTGCTGAGTTTGCTTGCAGATGAGGTCTTTTCCGAATTGTATCCATAATTAGGCCTGTAGTAAAAGCGCCGTGACAACTTTTATTCCTTTGATCGTCGCCGTCGTTATTGCCGTCTTCGTCAGCCAAGCTGCGGCCGGCGACATTCGGTGCCCGGCCCCCCCCTTGAAAAGCGGCCCGGATTTTTCCCTTCCCTGCATTCTGCACAGCCCGATTCCCGAAACTGACGATGTGGTCTATTTCGGCTCGGGGTCTTTCGTCCTGTCCAAGGATGCGAAGGCGATTCTTGATCGGCAGGCTGAAATTTTACTGCAAATTCCGAACCTGATGATCGAAACGATCGGCTTTGTCGATATCGCGGAAGCGCCCGCCGATTCGGAAAAAGCAGAATTGGGGCGGAAACGGGCGGCGGTCGTGCGTGAATATCTGATCGGAAAGGGCATCGACGCGGGCCGGGTGACGGCCTCCGGCCGCGACTATGCGCCGATCATTCCCCGCCGGCAAAATGAAGAAACTCTCGCCGCCATGCGCTACGTTAGGACAATAGTCCGGGAATAATCACTCGGGCTTGGGCGGGACCAGTTCGGCCAGCTTGCCGTAGACGGCATGGCGGCGTTGCAGGACGTCCT
>MIAA01000052.1:56134-65185 GCA_001830425.1 Rhodospirillales bacterium RIFCSPLOWO2_02_FULL_58_16 | reverse complement strand
TAATCGGCCAGGGAATCAAACGGCGGCTTGGAGTCCAACTGCATAGCGCTTTTGCCGGCGCCCGGCAGCCTGGGGTCATAGCGGTATAACGGCCAGTATCCGCACTTCACCGCCAGGGTCTGGTGATCCAGATGATCGGCGATGTCGGCGTAGCCGTGCTCGACGCAGGGCGAATAGGCGATGATCAGGGACGGGCCGTCGAAAGTCTCGGCTTCCTGGAAGGCCTTCATCGTTTGGGCGTCGCGCGCCCCGAAGGCGACCGAGGCGACATAGACATTGCCGTAGGCGATGGCCATCAGTCCCAAATCTTTCTTGGGACGCGACTTGCCGGCGGTGGCGAACTTTGCCGCCGCCGCCAGATTGGTGGCTTTGGATTGCTGGCCGCCGGTGTTGGAGTAAACCTCGGTGTCCATGACCAGGATATTGATGTTATGGCCGGTGGCGATGACATGGTCGAGGCCGCCGTAGCCGATGTCATAGGCCCAGCCGTCGCCGCCGACCACCCACACGCTCTTGTGGACCAGATAATCGGCGATCTTGTCCAGTTTGCGGGCTTCGGCGCCGGCAATGCCGGCCAGCTTGGCGCGCAGTTCGATTACCCTCAAACGTCGCGCCTGCACCGCCGCTTCATCGACATGGCAAGGGGTGAGCAGTTCATTCGCCAGAACCTCGCCGACCTTTGCGGCAAGGCCCTTTATTAACTGACGGGCCTGCCTGCCGTGATGCTCAATGCCCAGGCGCATGCCCAGGCCGAACTCGGCATTGTCCTCGAACAGGGAATTGGCCCAGGAGGGACCGCGTCCGTCGGCGTTGGTGGTGTAGGGCGTGGTCGGCAGATTGCCGCCGTAGATGGAAGAGCAGCCCGTGGCGTTGGCGATCATCGTCCGGTCGCCGTAAAGCTGGGTGATCAGCTTGATGTAAGGAGTCTCGCCGCAACCCAGGCAAGCGCCGGAATATTCGAACAAAGGCCGGCAGAACTGAGTCAGCTTGACGCTGGGCTTTAGCTTGGCGCGATCGACTTCGGGCAGCGCCAGGAAGAATTCCAGATTCGCGGCCTCGGCTTCGCGCAGCGGCATTTGCGGCTGCATCTGCAAGGACAGAATTTCAGGGGCGTTCTTGTCTTTGCCGGGACAGACGCGCACGCACAGGGTGCAGCCCGTGCAGTCCTCGGGAGCCACCTGCACCGTGTATTTCTGATTGTCGCCGAACTCCTTGCCGGTGTAGTCCATGGACTTGAAGGTGGCAGGCGCGCCCTCAAGTTCGGAGACGGCGTAGGCTTTGACGCGGATGGCGCCGTGGGGGCAGACCAGCGCGCACTTGTTGCACTGGATGCAAAGCTCCTCGACCCATATCGGGATGTCGCGGGCCAGATTGCGCCGTTCCCACCTGGTGGTTCCGAGCGGCCAGGTTCCGTCTACCGGGAAGGCGCTGACCGGCAGCATGTCGCCCTTGCCGGCGATCATTACCGCCGTCACCCGCTTGACAAAGTCGGGGGCGTGGTCGGGGACCACGGGCGGCAGGTCGCGGTTGGCGGTGACATGGTCGGGAACCCGGAATTCCACCAGATTGGCCAGGGTTTGATCGACGGCGGCGAAGTTCAGATCGACCACCTTCTGGCCCTTGGAGCCGTAGGTCTTTTTGATGGCGCCCTTGATCTGGGCGATGGCCTCGTCGCGGGGGAGAACGCCGGAGATGGCGAAGAAGCAGGTCTGCATGACGGTGTTGATGCGGCGGCCCATTCCGGCGGCGGCGGCCACCGTGTCGGCGTCGATGATGTAGACGTTGAGCTTTTTATCAATGATCTCCTGTTGCACCGAACGCGCCAGCTTGTCCCATAATTCGTCCTTGCCGTAGGGCGAGTTGAGCAGGAAGACGGCGCCTTGCTTGGCGTATTTCAGCACGTCCTGCTTGTCGAGCAGGTTGAACTGGTGGCAGGCCAGGAAGTCGGCCTCCTGTATCAGGTAGGGTGAGTGGAGGCGATCAGGGCTGAAGCGCAGGTGGGAGATGGTGATGGCGCCGGCCTTCTTGGAGTCGTAGACGAAATAGCCCTGGGCGTCGTTATCGGTGTTCTCGGCGATGATCTTGATCGAGTTCTTGTTGGCGCCGACGGTGCCGTCGGAGCCGAGGCCGAAGAACACGGCGCGGGTGACGTTGTCGGCCTCGATGCTGAACTTATGGTCAAAAGCCAGGGAAAGGCCGGTAACGTCGTCGGTGATGCCGACGGTGAACTGTTGCTTGGGCTTGGGCCGTCCCAGTTCGTCGAATACCGCCTTGACCATGGCCGGGGTGAATTCCTTGGAGGCCAGACCATAGCGTCCGCCGATAACCGTCGGCGAGGCCTTGGCCCGGAACAGGGCGGTCGCCACGTCCTGGTACAGCGGCTCGCCGAGAGACCCCGGTTCCTTGGTGCGGTCGAGAACGGCGATGGCGCGCACCGATTTCGGCAGCGCCGCGATGAAGCGGTCCGCCGAAAAGGGCCTGAACAGGCGGACCTTGATGACGCCGGTTTTCTCGCCGTTGTCATTCAGGTAAGCGGACGTCTGTTCCACCGTCTCGGCGCCCGAGCACATGATGATGATGACTTTCTCGGCCTTGGGGTGGCCGACATAATCAAACAGCCCGTACTTGCGCCCGGTCAGCGCGGCGAATTGGTCCATGGTCTGCTGAACGATGGCGGGGCAGGCGTCGTAAAAGACGTTGCGGGCTTCCTGCATCTGGAAGAAAACGTCGGGGTTCTGCGCCGTTCCGCGAATCACCGGATTGTCCGGAGTCAACGCCCGTTCGCGCATGGCGGCCACGAGGTTGTCATCAATCATCTCGTGCAGGTCGTCGTCGGTCAACTCCTCGATCTTGCCGACTTCGTGGGAGGTGCGGAAGCCGTCGAAAAAATGCAGGAAGGGAATGCGCGAACGGAGGCTTGCCGCCATGCCGATACAGGCCATGTCGTGGGCTTCCTGCACCGAGTTGGAAGCCAGCAGGCCGAAGCCGGTCTGGCGCACCGACATGACGTCTGAATGGTCGCCGAAGATGGACAGGCCGTGCGAGGCGATGGTGCGCGCCGTGACGTGCATACAAAACGGGATCAGCTCGCCGGCGATCTTGTACATGTTGGGGATCATCAGCAGCAGACCCTGCGAGGCGGTGAAGGTGGTGGTCAGCGCGCCGCTTTGCAATGATCCGTGAACGGCGCCGGCGGCGCCCGCTTCCGACTGCATTTCGATGACCTGGGGAACTACCCCCCAGATGTTCTGCTGGTCCTTGGCCGACCACTCGTCGGCTGACTCGCCCATCGGCGAGGACGGCGTGATGGGGTAAATGGCGATGACTTCGCTCAGTCGGTGAGCCACCGAGGCCACCGCCTCGTTACCTTCAACAGTGATCGTGCGCCGTGCTGACATTAAAACACCCTTCTTGTTTGGAGCCTTTACATTGCTGCGCAATCTACACCAACGGATTTTTCACGTCTAATACCTATCCGGGTAGGTTCAAAATTCACCATTGTTGACACTCTGCGTTAAGGGGGGGATGATAAAAGTCATGAGCATCATGCTTTCCAAGACTTACGATGCCTTGCTTGCCGCCGGCGCGCCGGAGGACAAGGCTCGGGCAGCCGCTGAGGAAATTGCCGGTTACGAAAATCGGCTGGTGCGCCTTGAAGTCATGGTTGCGCTGGTATTGGCCGGGGTAACCGGCTTGGTTATCAAGGCGTTCTTCCCCTGAATTCCGGTTGGAGTACCGGGGTCACCGGGAAATTTGAGCAATGACCGCCGAGTTGAGGACCGCCTCGCCGGCCAGCCGGTGTCCGAGGGCGTTCCAGTGGCCGTCCTGCGCGAAATCAAACCTTTGACCCTCATCACGAAAGCGGGGAATGAACAGGTCGTCCATATCGATGGGGGAATAGCCGCGCATCCGGGCCACAGATATAAAAAAACTGCGCATGTCGGCGAAGAAGCCGGACTTTCGCCTTATGGCTTCTTCGTCATTCTCGGGCGGATAGCGGAAGCCGTCTACCAGAAAAAGGATGCGTTCAGGGGGAAGGCCGCTACGCGCCGGCAACTCGCGGAAAAAGGCCTCGACCGCCGATTTGGCGGCGTTGCCGCGCTCGGGCGAAACCGTCAGCGGAACATTTCCGGCGAAGGCGTTTGACGGAGGCGGGGAGAGGATGGAGCGCCAGAAGTTTACGGGGTCGCGCACCATGATGTCGGCGTGCAGGTTGAGGATGAGGTAACGGGCCAGCGCCGAGCGCCGCAAAATAATGCGCCACGTCTCCGGCTCATAGTCAATTCGCCGAAGTGTCGGATCGCCGTCCTGCTTCAGGGCAAAATAGTGAAAGCCGGGCGCCTGCTTGTAGGCAAGAAGGCTTTCATCGAAATCGTTGCCGACCACGACGAAGACCATAGATCGGGGCCGGTAGGTTTTACGGGCGAATTCCGCCCAGGCCAGATACTGGCTCAACGGCGCCCCCGAGGCGGCGAAACTATAGACGCGGGTCTTTTCCTTAAGTGCCCCGGCCAGACGGCCGGCGATGCTTTGCGGGAAGGGAATCATCGAGGCTTCGACGTAGGAATCGCCGATCACGGCCATAACCGGCAGATCAGCCGATTGCTCATAGTCGTTGTCGTTGATGAATCCCTCATTATTGATGTGTCCTTTATTGACCATCGACAGTCCCGGCCCCTTTGACCAGACGTAGTCGGCATCGGGGCGAAAGCGGAAGACGGGCTGCGCTTCGTTCACCGCCTGGGCGTTGAGGCCGGAATTAACCGGCAGCAGCCGGAGCGCCCCTTCCGCCAGGCCAAGAGCAAGAATGATTCCGAAAATGATAACGGCGACGTGACCGGCAAGCTTTTTCGACAATGAGTTTAGACCTTGATATATTGCTCACGAAATTTCTTATATACTATAATTCAGAAAAATGCTTGACGGACAGGCATGGGGAAATGCTTATGTTGCCGCCGCTGTTGATGTTCAGGGAATATCCGGGATTGGGAGAGTAATGGCGAAAGAAGAACTATTGGAATTCTCCGGCACCGTTACCGAGCTTCTGCCCAACGCTATGTTCAGGGTGAAGCTTGAGAATGACCACGAAATTCTCGCCCACACCGCCGGCAAGATGCGCAAGTTTCGCATCCGCGTGCTCGCCGGCGACAAGGTCAACGTCGAGATGTCGCCTTATGACCTGTCCAAGGGCCGGATCACCTTTCGCTACAAGTAATATCAACCACGAGGATTTCGGAATGCCGAACGAAAGGCTCCGCCTGATTCTCGCCTCGGCGTCTCCCCGGCGCCTTGACCTTCTCGCGCAGATCGGAATCGTTCCCGACGGGGTAGACCCCGCCGAGGTCGGGGAGGCCGTGGAAAAGGGCGAGCTTCCCGCCGACGTGGTCCGTCGCCTGGCCGAGACCAAGGCCCGCTGCGTCGCCGAACGAAATCCGGGAGCGCTGGTTCTGGGGGCCGATACGGTGGTCGCCTGCGGGCGGCGCATAATGCCCAAGGCCCATGACGAGGAGCAGGCCGGGCGCATTCTCGGATTTTTATCCGGGCGGCGTCACCGGGTTTACGGCGGCATTGTCCTTATCGACGCGAAAGGCGCGGCTCATCGTCGGCTGGTGGTGACGGCGGTTTCCTTCAAGCGCCTGGAGGCGCTCGAAATCGACGCCTATCTTGCTTCGGGCGAATGGCGCGACAAGGCCGGCGCTTACGCCATTCAGGGGCGGGCCGGGGCTTTTGTGCAAAAAATCAACGGCTCCTACTCCAACGTCGTCGGCCTGTCCCTGTTCGAGACGGTCTCCTTATTGAAGGGGCAGGGATTTAGGTGACCATCGACAAGATGCTGATCAGTTCGTCGCCGGGAGAAAGGCGCATCGCCCTGGTGGAGCGGACGCGGCTGGTCGAGCTGGTAACGGCGCGTCCCGATCTGCAAAGCTTCGTCGGCAATATTTACCTCGGGCGCGTTGAGCGGGTCGTCCCCGGCATTCAGGCCGCTTTTGTCGCTATCGGCCATGAGCGCTCCGGCTTTCTCGCCGTTGCCGAGGCCCGTCCTCACGGCGATAACTCCGGCGGCGACATCGGCGATTATCTCGGCGAGGGCGACGCGGTCCTGGTTCAGGCGCAACGCGACCCCTTCGAGGGCAAGGGGGCCAAGCTGACCGCTCACATTACCCTTCCCGGCCGTTTTCTGGTCTACACGCCGGATCACGACGACATCAAGCTGTCCCGGCGCATCGACAACGAAGAAGATCGCGCCCGGCTGCGCGGGTTAATCAAGGAAAGAGCCGGCGACGGCGGCGGTTTCATTGTTCGCACCTCCGCCGTCAAGGCCGCCGACCGCGAGGTAGTCGGGGATATCGATTACCTGCGCGCCGTCTGGAGGGAGATCGAACAGGCCCGCGCCGGCGCCCGCCCGCCCGTACGCCTGTACCGTGATCTTGACCCGGCGCTCCAGGTTCTGCGCGACGAGGGAACCCCGGAAATCAGGAGGATCGTCACCGACGATCCGCAAGTCCTTGCCGAAATCCGTGAGTTCTGCGGGAAAGCCGCGCCGGATATGGTCTCCAGAATAGAACTCCATGACGGTTCGGGGGATATGTTTGAGGATCACGGCATCGAGGAGCAGATCGAACGCGCCCTGGCCCCCTCGGTCAATCTGGCGTCGGGCGGCGATATCATCATCAGCGAAACGGCGGCGTTGTGCGCCATCGACGTCAATATCGGTGCCGGCGCCGAAAAGGGGGCCTTTGAGGACGCGGCCCTGGCCGTCAACCTGGAAGCTGCGGACGAAATCGCCCGTCAAATCCGCCTGCGCAATCTCAGCGGCCTGATCATTATCGACTTCGTCGCCATGAAACGTCGGGAAAGCGGCGCCATGGTTCTTGATCGTCTGCGCAAGGCGACGGCGACCGATTCCTGCCCCGTCTATGTCGTCGGCTTCACCAATCTCGGACTGGTGGAGATGACCCGCCCCCGGCGGCGGGACTCCTTGTCCCACAGTCTGGGCGGGCGGTGTCCGTCCTGCGCCGGCGCCGGCTATGTCAAATCGCCGCTTACCGTCGCCCATGAGGCGCTGCGCGCCGCCGGACGCGAGGCGATGGCGCATCCCGGCGCCGGCCTGGAGGTGCGGGCGGCGGCGGAAGTGATTGAAACCCTGAACGGTCGGGCCAAGTCGGCGCGGAAGGAGGCGGAGGACCGTCTCGGCCGCCCTCTGCGTCTGGTCATCGACGCCGCCCTGGCGCCGGATCGCTTTGTGATTGCTCCCCGGAGTAACAAAAATGGCTGAGATAATACCGATCAAGGCCGGGCGCTGCCCGCTGTGCGGGAAACCGGCGCAAGCCCCATACCGCCCCTTCTGCTCCAAACGCTGCATGAATCTTGATCTGGGCAAATGGCTGAACGAGGACTACCGCATAGCGACGGAAGACGCGCCGGACCCGGATTCGGATACAGAGGGCGAAGAATGACCGTCTTCAGGCGTAACGCCTTATTTCACGGGCGAAATCAATACCCGGCCTTTCCATACCACATCCCTTTTAAGAGCAAGGACTTTGCAGGTCTTTTCACCCTGTGAAATGCTGCCATTGCAGTATTTAACGGCGTTGCCGGCGGCGTCCATCGTCGCGCAGGCGCTTTGCGTCTTGCAAAAGAACCAGCCGCTGTTCCTGCCGTCGGCGGAGACGGCGAAGGCCAGCGGTTCCTGCAAATCCAGATAATTCTGGAAGTCTTTGTTGACCGCCTCGGTTATTGTCAGGGGGCCGTCGCCGACGGGAGCGGGTTTGTTCGGGCGTTGCCCCATGATAATTCCCGAGTTGTTGCCGACAGGGGCGGGTTTGGCCCGGACTTGACCTTGGTCTTTGAACGTTACCGGGCCGTTCCACACCACCTTGTTTTTAAGGGCGAAGATTTTACAGTCCGCCTTGCCGGCGGGGCCTTTAGGAGTGCTGTTTCTGCATCTGACAAGGGCTTCCGTGATCTCATTGGTTCTGAAACAGACGTTTCTTGGCTTGCTGCAATAAAACCGGCCGCTGCTTTTGCCGTCGGTGGAGACGGCGAAGGCCAGCGGCTCCAGTGTGTTCAGGTATTCCTGGTAGCTTCTGTTGACCTTTGAAGACAAGGTAATCGGGCCGTTGCCGGCGGATGAGCCGGCGGTCTGGCACGAAGCAGTCGTCAGCGCCATAATGATGGCCCCTGCGATCCTTACATACATGTCTTCTCCTTCGAGTTCCTGTAAGTCGGGCGGGTTATAATAAAAACTTGCTGAACGAACTATGATCATTTCATTCATGATGCGTTCAGAAACGAGGCGATTGCCGGCATGAGGGAGTAGTTTCCGGCCACGGATGAGCACAGATAAACGCGGATATGTAAGACTGTATGGCGGCTTATCCTTCATCATGTCTTCGCGTCTTTGCGTCTTTGCGTGAAACATGATCGGTCACGCGAAGGCGCAAAGGCGCGAAGTCATTTTGGCCGCCGTCGTGATATTTGATGAACGTTTGTATTTATCCGTGGTTTCTGTAGAATCAATTCGCTTTCTATAGATTATCATCATGCCTTCGCGTCTTCGCGTCTTTGCGTGAAACATGATCGGTCACGCGAAGGCGTAAAGGCGCAGAGAAGATCAAGTGAAGTTTTCTTCCTGCTTTTTCTTTTTTTCTCTCTATCCTCCTCTGTGTCTCTGAGCCTCTGTGGTCCATAAAACAGCGTTTCTTTCGGTCAATGCGCACGACGGAGGTCGTGTTGCTTAATTGCAACAGGGGCGTGGTTAATCGGCATTTTCCGGTCAGGAATGAGTTGACGCCTGCATATCCGAGGCCGTACGAAGGGGGCAATGTTTATGCAGGGTGGGTTGCGGCTGATTCGCAGCGCGGTGTTGCAGGAAGCTTCGCCCGGGTATCTAGAGACCAGTAATTTTAACTAACTTGAGGGGAAAACCGATGAAGACCTTTCGTTTAGCGCTCCTGGGTTCCGTGGTTGCCGGCGTCGGCGCCATGGCCGCCGTTGATGCTTCCGCCGCCGATGTCGAAAAGTCCGTCAAGATGTACGGTCAGGTCAACC
>MIAA01000052.1:28925-56064 GCA_001830425.1 Rhodospirillales bacterium RIFCSPLOWO2_02_FULL_58_16 | reverse complement strand
CCGCGTCGGCATCGACGCCGCCGCCAAAAGCCCCAACCTGACCATCGGCGCCAAGTTCGAGTGGTCGTTTGAAGCCGGCTCCAACAACGACGCCGCCACCAGCCAGACGAACAACACCAACGCCAGCCGTGGCGTGCAGGACATCCGTCATTCCGACATTTACTTCGCCACCCAGTACGGCAAGCTGTCCATGGGTCACGGCAGCAGCGCCGCCAAGGACGCGGCCAACTCCGACCTTTCCGGCACCACGGTGGCGATGAGCGTCGGCGAGCCGCTGTCCAGGGGCATGGGCTTCAGCGCGGATATCCTTGACGCGGCGGGTGTTTCACAAGGCACCGTCGGCGGCGCCGCCTCCAACACCAGCGCCGCTATCCAGGTTGCCGACGTTATGCTCAGGGCCGACGGCGCCAGAAGGAACCGCATTCGTTATGACACCCCCAGGTTCGCCGGGTTCGGCGCGGCCGTCAGCCACGGTCAGGCCGATGTCAGCGAGTACAGGCTCGATTACGCCGGTGAACTTTTCGACACCAAGCTCGCCGCCGCCGTCGCCGCGCAGACCGCTTCGGCCTCGACGACACAGTTTGAGAGAATGTATATCAGTTCAATTTCCGCCAAGCACAAGAGCGGCGTGAACCTGACCTACTCTTACGCGGTGCAGAATCAAAACGGCTCTACCTCCACCGGCGCTATCGGCGTGGCGGGCACCGGCACGGGCAGCAACACGGACGGACGCCGTCCGGCGACGCACTATTCCAAGATCGGCTATTCCCGTGACTTCTTCGGCATCGGCGACACCAATCTGGCTATCGACCATCAGATCACCTTCGATGGCAGCCGGGGCGGCGACCGCGCCGTCAAGTGGGGCGGCGGCGTTGTCCAGAACCTCAGCGCTTATGGCACTGAACTCTACGCCACCTACGAGAATGTTTCTTATACTCGGGGATCGACTCGGACTCTCGCCACTCCCTCCGTCACTAACGTCAATGGTTACAATGAAATCAACGCCGGCTACTTCGGCGCCCGCGTGAAGTTCTAAAGACTGTTATCGACGCCGCTCCTCAGGGTCATCCCTGGGGGGCGGCATCGGCTTATCGCAAAGTTACAGAGTTAACGGAGGGGAAGCTCAATGAATACATATCGCTTGATGCTGTTGGGGACTGTGGCGGCGGGTTTTGCCGTCATGACAGTCGTTCCGGCAGTCGCCGGAGACGTCAAGAAGGAAGTCACGTTGTACGGCCAGGTCAGTCGTCTGGTCGGCATCCAGGATGACGGCCACAGCACGACGGTCAATCACTACGGCAACGACATTACCAGATCGCTTGTCAATATTGACGCCACCGCCGAGTCGGAAAATCTGACCATCGGCTCCAGGTTTGAATGGTCGTTTGACGCCGGACTCAACATCACCGAAGGACAGTCGGCCGCCGCCACCACCCAGACGATGAACACCAACGCCAGTCGCGGCACGCAGAACGTTCGCATATCCGACATCTTCTTTGAGACCCGGTACGGCAAGCTGTCGATGGGTCACGGCGAGTCCGCCGCCATGGACGCCACCAATTCCGATCTTTCCGGCACCGGGACGGCGATGAGCGTCGCCGAGCCTCTGTCCAGCGGCATGGGCTTTGTGCCGAAGCTCGGCAATTGGGAACGGCAAGCCGGGGGCACCGCCGCCGCCACTAACGCCGGCATCAGGGTTGCCGATGTTCTGGTCAGGCATGACGGCTCCAGGTCGAACCGCGTTCGTTATGACACGCCACGGTTCGCCGGGTTCGCCGCCGCCGCCAGTCATGGCCAAGCCGATGTCGGCGAGTACAGGCTCGATTACGAAGGCGAATTGCTGGACACCGAGCTGGCCGCCGCCGTCGCCATGCAGAATGCTTCGGCCTCGGCGACTCAGTTTGAGAGAATGTATCTCGGTTCGATTTCCGCCAAGCACAGCAGCGGCGTCAACCTGACCTACGCTTACTCGGTGCTGAATCAGGCCACTAATGCCAACCAGGGCGGGAACGGCGCAGGAGACGCGGCTGATCCGGGCAGCAATACGGCGGGACGCAGGCCGACAACGCATTATGCCAAGCTCGGCTATTCCCAGGACTTCTTCGGCCTCGGCGACACCAATCTGGCCGTCGACTGGCTTCTCACCGCCGACGGCAGCGTGGGCGGTGATCGCGCCGTCAAGTGGGGCGGTGGCGTTGTCCAGAACCTGGATGCTTACGGCGTCGAATTGTTTGCCACCTACGAAAACATTCATTATACCCGAGGCAGTTCTTTCGGTGATCGCACGGGGACGGACGTCAGTGTGACCAACACCAACGGGTACGAGGCTATCAACGCTGGTTATATCGGCGCGAAAGTCGCTTTTTAAGGAGTCGGCAGAGAAAACATGAATCTAATGGCGTTTATGCGGATTGTCGCGCCGATGTTGTTTGCGGCATTGATGCTCGGCTCCTGTATCAAGGCAAGACCCCTGGAAGAGGAAAAGTCAGGCGGTCTGTTTACCGGAGCGTCAGGAGAGTGGGTCGTCTACCAGGACGGCACGAGAGGTAAACGAAAGTAGGTTCATTCGGTTGCTTAAATCAATACCCCCGTTCGCCGTTCGGCGGACGGGGGTTTTGTTTTGACCCCACATACAGAAACCACGGATGAAGAATCTGCTGAGAGTCTTTCGCCGTTTATCAAATATCATAACTTCGCGCCTTTGCGCCTTCGCGTGACCGACCATGTTTCACGCAAAGACGCGAAGACGCGAAGCCATGATGAAGGGTAAGCCGTCATGCGGATTGAAAAAACAGTTTTAATATCTGCGTTTATCCGTGCTTATCCGTGGCTAAAAATTACTTCCTGGCCGCGCCCGCCGGTGTTGCCGGTTTTAGGCTTCGGTTTTTGGGGAAGGTCCTGCTAATATCAGGCCATCGGGGACGGGGGGAGGCTTGGTGCGTAACGCGATTATCGGCATTGTCATCGGCATCGTCGTCGGCGTGGCCCTGGGGACCACGGTGATCGCGCCCAGGCTGGCGCCTGTTCCGTCGTCGGCCCATGCTTCGTCACAAACCAACGCCGGGGAAACGGGGGGGGGGCCGGTAACAGCCGAATTGCCGGCCGCTTCCGCGCTGCCCACCGTGCGCTGGAAAATGGCCGGCGCCTATGCTTCGTCACTGCCGCAACTGGGGGCGCCGGCCAAGCGGCTTGAAACGAATGTGTGGCGGGTTTCCGGCGGCGATATTGAAATCAAGTTTCACGAGCCGGGCGTTCTTGTCCCCAAACAGGAGGTGTTTGACGCCGTAGCTTCGGGAGCCGTTGACGCCGCTTTTTCATCGCCGAGCCTTTGGGGAGGCAAGATTCCCGCCCTCAACCTGTTTTCCGCCGTTCCCTTCGGCCCATCGGCGGAAGAATACCTGTCCTGGTTTTATTTCGGCGGCGGCAAGGACCAGTTCGAGGATATTTACCACAAGAGCGGCATCCACAGCATCCTGTGCGGGGCCATGTCGCCCGAGGCTTCCATCTGGTCCCGCAAAGAGATCAAGACCGTGGAGGACTTCAAGGGCATAACCATGCACATCGAGGGTCCGGGCGCCAAGATCATGGACAGGCTGGGCGTAAAGACCAAACAGTTGAGCGGCGGCGACATCTTCACGGCTTTCGAGACGGGGGCCATTGACGCCGCCGAATTCCTGATGCCGGCCATCGACCTGGAGCTTGGCTTTCACAAGCTGGCGAGGCACTATTACATGCCCGGCCGGCGCCGGTCGGCGACCGTGTTTGATTTGATGATCAACCTGGACAAATGGGAATCTCTCGCCGTCGTCCGGCAGAGCCGGATTGAGGCGGTGTGCGGCGATAATGTCCGCTTCGGACTGGCGGAAGGCGGGGCGCTGGATCACTCCCCGGCCTTGAAGAAAATGATCGCCAACGGCGTGACCCTGCACCGCTGGCCCGCCGAAATCATGAACGCCATGAACAAGGCCTGGCAGGAAACGGCCGCCAGGGAGGCCGAGGCCGATATCGGCTTCAAACGCGCATGGTCGTCGCTGTCCGCCTTCCGCAAGAACTACGCCGCAAGAGACGAGAGTAGGTAGCGTATTTCAGCGCCTTTACCCCTTGCCGTCTCCGGCGCATATTAGGGGCATGACTACTATGGTTCTGGAACTTTACGACGCCTTGAAGGCGGCGGGCGCCCCCGAGGAAAAGGCCCAGGCCGCCGCCAAGGCCATGGTGGGCCACGACGACCGTTTCGGACGCATTGATGCCGAATTGGCAGAGGTGCGCTCCGGTGTTGCCGTCGTTAAGGCCGAGCTTGCCATGGTCAAATGGATGGTGAGCGGAATCGGCTTCGGCGTATTGTTGCTGGTTCTTAAGAGCTTTTGGCCGGTTTAGCTGATAATTATCGCTCGGATATAGTTGCGCACGGGCGCAACCTTCGCTAATAATACGGCTCGTTTTGCTGAGAGTCACCAGTTTTTAAGAGGAAATCCAATGAATAAGGAAAAGTTTCTGGCGTTGGGCATCGCCCTTGCCGTCGCCGTGGGAAGCAGTTCGGCGTTTGCCGGCGGACCGGACGCCAAAAAAGGCGGTGAAGAGTTCAAGAAGAAGTGCAAGCTTTGCCATGAAGTCGCGCAAGGCGCCAAGCCCAAAGTCGGCCCCACCCTGTTCGGCATCGTCGGAGCCAAGGCGGGAGCCACGGGTTTTGAGAAGTACGAAGCCCTCAAAGGCTCGGACGTCACCTGGGACGACGCCAATCTCGATAAATGGCTGACCGACCCCAAGGCTTTCACCGGCAAGGCGACCAAGATGACCGCCAAGACCGCGAAGCCCGAGGACCGCGCCGACCTCATCGCCTATCTGAAAACGCTGAAGTAAGCCGTTTTTTCTAAAGGAGAGCGCCCCCCCGTAATCCGGGCGGGGCGCTTTTTTTTGCCCACCGTCCGCAGGACGCGGTAAGATGCGTTCAGTCAGACATTAAAATATTACGGTAGCCCCATGGACATCAAAGATTACATCCGCTCGATCCCCGACTTTCCCAAGCCGGGCATATTGTTCTACGATATTTCGACACTGCTCGCTCACGAAGACGCATGGCAGGTGGCCATGGGACGCATGGCAAAGGCGATTCGTCAACATCAGCCGGATATCCTGGCCGGCATTGAATCGCGGGGCTTTCTGGTGGCGGCGCCGCTGGCCTTGAAGCTGGGATGCGGTTTCGTCATGGTGCGCAAGAAGGGCAAGCTGCCGGGGCCGACCGTCAGCTATGAGTACGCCCTGGAATACGGCGTTGACACCATCGAAATCCAGAAAGACGCGGTGGCGCCGGGGCAACGGGTGATGATTTTGGACGATCTGCTGGCGACCGGCGGCACCTTGGCCGCCTCTTGCGAGCTGTTCAGATCGGTAGGGGCCGAGGTTGTCGGCGCCGCCTGCATTATCGAGCTTACCTTTCTTAACGGCCGATCCAAACTGGACGTTCCTTTCAACGCCCTGGTCGCCTACGACGAGTAGTTAACACATGACCGCAGGGAAGCGCAGCGGCGGCGGACCAAAGGCGCTGGCGGCGACGTTGGCGAGAATCACCAAGCCTCTTTTCGGCAGGCGCGGCTTTGCCGAGGCATCGATCCTCAACGACTGGCCCGCAGTCATCGGCCCTCATCTGGCGGCTCACAGTTCTCCGCAACGGATCGCCTTCGCTCACGGCAAGCGTGATAACGGCGTCCTTCATCTGCTTATCGACAACGGCAGTCTGGCCACCGAGTTACAGCATCTGGAGCCTCTGCTGATAGAACGCATCAACGCCTTCTTCGGATATCGGGCGGTGGCCCGCGTCAGGATTATCCAGGGACCGCTCCCCGTTGCCGCGACGACTCCGCCGCCGCCCGCCGAGCACGTTCTTGACGCCGACGGCGAGGAGAAGCTGACTCGCCATCTCGCCGCCGTTGATGACCCCGATCTGCGGCCGGCGCTTGAAAGACTGGGCCGGGCGATAATGAGCGCAAAGAACGGGTAATACTATCGGCCTTAATCATTGACCCGTGGCGGCCCCCGCGCTTTCCCCTCCTTACCAAGGAGGGGAGATTGCCGCCGATACCCCCTAACGCCCGGCGCGTTGACCGAAAGAAACACCGTTTTATGAAACACAGAGCACACAGAGATCACAGAGCAAGGCACAGAGAAGAAAGGTAAAATAAAAAACAGAAAAAACTTTGCTTAATCTTCTCTGTGAAACCTCTGTGTCCTCTGTGGTAAAAATACTTAGGCCGATAACATCCTATTCGATATCCCCTCTAACTCCCCCTTGAAGCAAGGGGGAGGATTTTTCAGATTTTTATCCACAGATGCTTTCAAAAGCCCCCCACAGGGCGCTTGTGGAGTCAATCGGACAATTCTATATTTCTCCAAAATCTTGTGTCTCAGGAGGCAATATTGACCAGATACATACTAGGTATAGTGTTTTCCGTAATCTTGTTCACGGCGCAGTCGGCCGGCGCCGGCAATGTCGCGCTGGAAGAAGCGACGGTGGAGATGGTGATGGGCAACGTTGACGCTCCGGTCGCCATGATCGAATATTCTTCCCTGAGTTGCCCTCATTGCGCCGCTTTTCATCGTGAGACCCTGCCCAAGATCAAAGAGACCTACATCGATACCGGCAAGGTGAAGCTGATCTATCGTGACTTCCCCCTTGAGAGTCTGGCGATGGCGGGGGCGATGATCTCACGGTGCGCCGGCAAGGCCAAGTACTTCGGACTGATCGAGATGATGTTCCGCAGCCAGGAAAAGTGGACCCGCGCCGAAAATCCGAAGGAAGAACTTGAACGGATAGCCCGTTTCGGCGGCATGTCCAAAGCCGATGTCGGAGAATGCCTGGATAATGCCGCCCTGCTGGATTCAATCAAGGCGCGGGCGCTGAACGGCCAGAAGGAGTTCAAGGTCGAATCGACGCCGACTTTCGTCATTGACGGCGAGGTTGTCCCCGGCGCATTGCCCTTCGAGAAGTTCCAAAAGATTATCGACAAGGCTCTTGCGGGCAAGAAATAGCATCACATGCGCTTCAAAAAGCTGCGGATTTCCGGTTTCAAATCTTTTGTCGAACCCGCCGATTTTGTCATCGAAAAGGGACTGACCGGGATCGTCGGACCTAACGGTTGCGGCAAGTCCAACCTGATCGAGGCCCTGCGCTGGGCGATGGGCGAGACATCGGCCAAGCAGATGCGCGGCGACGAGATGGACGACGTTATCTTCGGCGGCACGACGGATCGTCCGCAACGCAACATCGCCGAAGTCATCCTCAGCCTGGACAACAGCGAACGCACCGCCCCCGCTCAATTCAACGACTTCAATGAACTGGACATCAGCCGCCGCATAGAGCGCGGCAGCGGTTCCACCTATCGCGTCAACGGCAAGGAAGTCCGCTCCCGCGACGTGCAACTGCTGTTTGCCGACGCCGCCACCGGCGCCCGCTCGACGGCAATCGTCAGCCAGGGCCGAATCGGCGCGGTGATCGCCGCCAAGCCGGCCGAGCGGCGCAAAATACTGGAGGAGGCCGCCGGCATCACCGGGCTGCACTCGCGCCGCCACGAGGCCGAACTGCGCCTGCGCGGGGCCGAGACCAACATGGAGCGTCTTGACGACATCCTGTCCACCCTTGAGGCGCAGTTGCAGAACCTGAAGAAGCAATCCCGTCAGGCGTCGCGTTACCGCAACCTCAGCGGTCACATCCGCAAAGCCGAAGCGAGTCTCTATTATCTTCGCTGGACCGCCGCCGCCGCCGAACTTGAGGCCGGCCGCGAGCGGTTCAAGGCGGCTGAAGCCGAGGTGGTGGAACGGACAAGGCAGGTCGCCGCCGCCACCGTCAGGCACGAGGAATGCTCCGCCGCAACGCCGGAATTGCGCCGGGCGGAGGCCGAGGCGGCGTCCCGGCTGCAACGGCTGACGCTGGCCCGCGAGGCTCTGGACGCCGAGGAGCAACGTATCGGGGAAGCCCGCCGGGACTGCCGGTTGCGGCTGGAACAGGCGGCTACCGACAGCGACCGCGAGACGGTATTGTCAGCCGACGCCGACGCCGCAGTAAAAAATATGGAGGCCGAGCGCGCCGCCATCGAGGACGCTCAACAGGGCGAGTTGACCGCCGGCGAGGAATCCGCCGCCGCCCTGGCCGTCGCCAACGAGGCGGTTAATTCCCTGGAGGCGGCGCTTGCCGAAATTACCGGTCAGGCGGCGACCGACGAGGCGCGTCGCGCCGGCCTGGAAACCTCGATCCGCGAGCTTCGGGAACGCACGCAACGGCTGGCCGACCGCGCCGCCGGCATCGCCGGGCAGCGTATCCGCCTGGAGGCCGAGGGTAATGACATTGCCGCCTTGTCCGATGCCGTCGCTCATCTGGCGGAGGCGCATTCCGGGCTGGAGCAGGCCCGCGCCGGGGTAGTCAAGGCCGAAGCCGTCCGCGTTGAAGCCGCCGACAGCGCCGCCAGGGCGGTTTCCACGCTGCATGCCGCCCAGTCGGTTATGACCCGCCTCGCCGCCGAGGAGCAAGCCCTGGCCGAAGTACTGGAAGCCGGTGATTCCGCGTGGCCGCCGCTGATTGACGCCGTAACCGTCGATTCCGGACTGGAGACGGCCCTCGGCGTCGCCCTCGGCGAGGACCTTTCGGCTCCGGTTGATGAGCCGGCGTCCGTGCATTGGCGGACCATGGCGCCCTTTGCCTCGCCGCCGGCCTTGCCCGCCGGCGCCGAGCCTCTCGCCGATTTCGTCAAGGCGCCGTCGGCTCTCGCTCGTCGTCTTTCCCAGATCGGCGTGGTCGGCAGCCATGAGGAAGGCGTGCGGCTGGCGAAAACCCTTGTTCAGGGCCAGCGGCTGGTCAGCCGTGACGGCGGCTTGTGGCGCTGGGACGGCCTTACCGTCGCGGCGGGCGCCGCCACCGCCTCGGCGGCGCGGCTGCAACAGCGCAATCGGCTTCGGGATGTGCGCTCAAAACTTGACGCCGCCCGCGCCGATGCCGCCAAGGCCGAGGCCGGTTATGCCGAAGCCGGGGCCATCGGCGACCGGGCGGCGCGGAGCGAAAAGGAAGCCCGCGAAGCCGCCGCCGCCGCCGATGCCGCCTTTACCCTGGCCCGCGACCGACAGGCATGGCTCAAGGAGAAAATGACCGAGCATGCCTCCCGGATGGCGACGCTGGAACAAACCGCCGCCGGCGTTAAAGCCGATCTTGAGGAGACGGAAACACATTCCGGGGAAGCCGCCGCCGCCCTGGCCGTCCTGCCCGATCCCGGCATCGCCCGCGACCGGATAGCCGGGATCAGGGTCGAACTGGCCGAAAACCGCGCCGTGCAACTGGAACGTCAGAGCGCTTATGACAATCTTGTCCGCGTCGCCGGACAGCGCCGCCAACGCCTCGGCGATATCGACCGTGAGCTGGAATCGTGGCGTCTCAGGCGCGAGGGCGCCGCCCTGCGCCTGGGCCAGTTGGCGGAGCGGCGCCGGACCATAAACGATGAACTGGAGCGCATTTCCACCCGCCCCGCCGAAATCGTCGAACAGCGCAATGCCCTGTTTGCCGGGATCGAGGAGGCGGAAGAGAACCGCAGACGCGCCGCCGACCGGCTGGCCGAGGCCGAAAATCTGCTCAGCGGGGCGTTGCAAAGTCTGCGCGCTTTTGAGGTCGATCTGGCCGCCTCCCGCGAACAGCGCGTCCGCGCCGAGGGCGAGGTGGAGCGGGGCGGACAGGCCGTGGAGGGGTTGGTCGAGCGCATCGCTGAAAAACTGGATTGCTCCCCCGGAGAATTGGCGGAAATCGCCGGCCTTGCCGAGGGCGCCGAGCCGCCGGGGGTGGAAGAGGTGGAAATCCGCCTTGATCGTCTGCAACGGGAGCGCGAGACCATGGGTCCGGTGAACCTGAGGGCCGAACAGGAAACCAATGAACTGAGCGAGCAGATTGAAACCCTGACCTCCGAACGGGGCGATTTGACCGGCGCCGTCGCCAAATTACGCCAGGGCATCGCCGAGCTTAACCGGGAGGGCCGCCAGCGGCTGCTGGCTTCTTTCGCCGAAGTGGATCGCCATTTTCAGGAACTGTTCTCCCGCCTTTTCGGCGGCGGTCACGCCCATTTGACGCTGACCGAATCCGACGATCCGCTGGAGGCCGGCCTGGAAATCATGGCCAGCCCGCCGGGCAAACGGTTACAGGTGCTGTCCCTGCTGTCCGGCGGCGAGCAGGCGCTGACCGCCCTGTCCCTTCTGTTCGGCGTATTCTTGACCAATCCCGCCCCTGTCTGCGTGCTGGATGAAGTGGACGCGCCGCTGGACGACGCCAACGTCGATCGCTTCTGTTCCATGCTGACCGAAATGGCGGCATCGGGACGCACCCGCTTTATGGTGGTCACTCACCACCATATGACCATGGCCCGCATGGATCGTCTGTTCGGCGTCACCATGGCCGAGCGCGGCGTTTCCCAACTGGTCTCCGTCGATCTTCACCAGGCCGAGAAACTGCGGGCGACGGCCTGAACAGGCGTTGCCGGTGAAGCTTGACAGGGTATGGAGGGGGTTATAACTTCCGAACTGCGAGCGGGGCTGTTTTGGTCATTGAGGGGGGCTTTCAGCGCTTCGTGCCGATGAGCGAATACACCCCCCCTGAATCGGTGAAAGAGGCCGAGTCGCTGCAAAACCTGGATGCAAGGTTGCGCGCCGCTATCGCCAGGAGAGAGCCGCCGAAAACAGCGGGCGCTCTCGGCGGGACGGGGACGGGAAACAGCCCGGGGAGCGGCGTAGGTCTGGCGCTCAGGATCGGGGTCGAACTGGTGTCGGCGGTGTTCCTGGGGGTGGTTGTCGGGTTGTTTCTCGACAAATGGTTGGAGACGGGGCCGCTTTTTTTGGTATTATTCTTGTTTCTCGGCGCCGCCGCCGGGTTTTTGAATGTCTATCGTACGGTAACCGGCATCGGTCTTGCCGTCGGTTATAAACCGCCCCCTGAAAAGGGCAACGACGACGAAGAAGAAGACGAAGGATAATAATCAGGTGGCAAGTCCCCTACATCAATTCGAGATCGCCCCCTTGGTTGAGATCAAGGTCGGCGGAATCGACGCCTCGTTTACCAACTCGTCTCTTTTCATGGTTCTCGCCGTGGTCGCCGCCACTATGTTTTTGGTCCTCGGCATGCGCGGTCGCGCATTGGTTCCGGGACGCTGGCAATCAATGGCCGAGCTTACTTACGAGTTTATTGCGGGCATGGTGCGCGACAATGTCGGCGCCGAGGGACGCAAGTTCTTCCCCTTTATATTCTCCCTGTTCATTTTTATCCTGTTCGGCAACATGCTCGGCCTGATGCCTTACAGCTTCACTTTCACCAGCCATATCATCGTTACCTTCGCCATGGCGGCGTTTGTCTTTGTCGGCGTCACGATTGTCGGTTTCGTCAAGCATGGGTTCAAATTCTTCGGGTTGCTGCTTCCTCACGGCGTGCCTTGGTATATCGCTCCGCTGCTGGTGCCGATTGAGCTGCTGTCATATTTTACCAGGCCGGTGAGCCTGTCGTTGCGGCTTTTCGCCAACATGACCGCCGGGCATACCATGCTGAAAGTGTTCGCCGGGTTCGTGGTGGCCATCGGCGCCGCCGGCGTAGTGCCTCTGGTTTTTGTGGCGGCGCTGACCGGGTTGGAGTTTTTGATCGCCTTTCTTCAGGCGTATGTGTTCACCATCCTGACCTGCATCTACCTGAACGATTCACTGCACATGCATTAGGGTGGATGCGGTAAGGATAACGTTAGTCAATTTACGAAATACGGCAACGAAAGGAACTACGAGATGGAAGTAGCGGCAGCAAAATTGATAGGCGCAGGCTTGGCGGTGATCGGGCTTGGAGGCGTCGGCTCCGGTATCGGAAACATCTTCGCTTCGATGATTTCCTCGGTCGCCCGCAATCCTGCGGCGGCGCCCAATGTCCAGTTGTTCATGTGGATCGGCTTTGCCCTTGTCGAAGCCGTCGCCCTGTACGCCCTGGTCGTGGCGCTGGTGATATTGTTCGTTTTCTAGCGTTACGCCTGAAGACGGGTTATACCGGGTTTTTAGTCCAAGGAGGGTTTTGTGCCGCAATTTGATCCGGCGACATTTTCCCCGCAGATCATCTGGCTGGTGATCTCGTTCTCTATCCTCTACATCGCTATGTCGAGGATAGCGTTGCCGCGCATCGGCGTGGTCATCGAGGAGCGCCGGCACAAGATCGACGAAAACCTCAAGAAAGCGGCGGAGTTGCAAAAGGACGCCAAGGCGGCTTCCGAGGCTTATGAAAAGACGCTGGTTGCGGCCAGGGCCGAGTCTCAGAACCTGTTGCGGCGGTCCCGTGAAAAGACAACGCTGGAGTCTTCGCGCAGGCATGACGAACTCGGCGTCCGTCTTTTCGCCGAGGTCAAGACCGCCGAGGAAAAAATCGGCGACGCCAAGAAAGAAGCCCTGACGCATGTCCGTGGAATTGCCGTTGAGGTCGCCCTGTCGGCGGCCGCTAAACTGTTCGGGGAAAATCCCGACGGCAAGGCGGTCGCCGATGCCGTAACCGCCGCCATGGAGGACAGATCATGAGCGTAGCGTGGGCAAACGAGGCGGCGGCGGCGGCCGGACACGGCGAAGCCTTCTACCAAACCGCCGAGTTCTGGGTTTTTATCGCCTTCTTTATGTTGATAGGCGCCGTCGGCAAAAAGGCCTATCTGAAGGTCACGGCGGCTTTGGATTTTCGTTCTGAATTCATCAATGATCAGATTGAGGAAGCAGCCAAGTTGCGCGGAGAGGCCCAGGAGATGCTGGCTTCCTTCGAGCGCAAGCAGCATGACGCCGCCAATGAAGCCAGGGAAATCGTTGAGCGCGCCCAAAAAGAAGCCTCAAGGATAGCCGATCACGCCGTCGAGGAATTAAAGAAATCGCTTAAAAGACGCGAGAAACTGGCCATAGATCGCATTGCCCAGGCCGAGGCCAAGGCCCTTGAAGAAGTGCGCGCCTTGGCGGTGGACGTGACCATCAGCGCCACCCGCCGGTTGTTGAGTGAAAAAATATCATCGGCTAAAGCATCGTCGATAATTGACGATGCGATCAGGGAACTGCCCGAAAAACTAAATTAAAAAGATGCAGGCAGTAGGGGAGGGGAAACTTATGAAGGGCCGTTCGGCCCTTCTTTTTTATGCCGATAATACCAAGGTCCATTAATATTGATCGTTGTGAGCGTCTCATCGTCATTGCGAGGAGGCGAAGCCGACGAAGCAATCCAGAGGGAGCATTCGCCGCCATCTGGATTGCTTCGCTCCGCTCGCAATGACGGTGAGGCGTGAAACTGCCGAGTCAATATCAATGGCCACTGGTATAACCTCCTTCGTAAGGGGGGGTATTTTACTTTGACCGGTCGATCAGTTCCAGCCATTCACTTTCGGTAAGGATCGTGACGCCCAGTTCCGCAGCTTTTTCGGCCTTTGACCCGGAGTCGGCGCCGACCACCACGAAGTCGGTCTTTTTTGATACCGAACCGGCGACCTTGGCGCCTAACGATTCGGCGCGGGCCTTGGCCTCGCCTCGTGACATGGTTTCCAGCGAGCCGGTAAATACCACCGTCTTGCCGGTGATCGGCGACCCCGTATCGTCCGGCGCTACGAAATTATCGACAGATACCAGTTGCTTCAAGTCATTGAGCACTTCTTGGTTATGAGGTTCGCCGAAAAAGGCCAGGATATCTCCGGCCATCGACTCGCCGATGCCGTCAATGTTGATCAGGTCGGCGAATGCTTCCGAAGCTCGGTCTTTAGCTTTGTCCATGGCGGCTTGCCAATTATCAAGCGAGCCGTAGTGTTTGGCCAGCAGCCGGGCCGTCGCTTGTCCCACCTGGGGAATGCCCAGGGCATAAATAAAGCGCTCCGGCGAAATGACGCGGCGCTGCTCGATGGCGGCGAACAGATTGTCCGCCGACTTGTCGCCCCAGCCCTCGCGCCCCCTGATTTCGACCTCTTTTTGCCTGAGCCGGAAGATGTCGGCGGGGGTCTTGATCAGGCCGTCTTGCCAAAAGGCCTCGATATGTTTGGCCCCCAGCCCCTCCAGATCGAAAGCGCCGCGTGAGACGAAGTGCCTGAGCCGTTCCACGGCCTGGGCCGGACACGCCATGCCGCCGGTGCAGCGCCAGGCCGCCTCGCCTTCCTTGCGCCGGGCCGGGCTGTTGCATTGCGGACATTTATCGGGGAATTGATAAACCGCCCGCTGTTCATGGTCCTTGTCCTTGACCACCGCCTCGACCCTGGGGATGACGTCGCCGGCGCGATGAATGATGACGGCGTCGCCGACCCTGATGTCCTTGTCGCGGATGTAGTCTTCGTTATGGAGTGTCGCTCTTGACACCACGACGCCGCCGACGGTCACCGGCGCCAGCTCGGCCACCGGCGTCATGATCCCGGTGCGGCCGACCTGGACGGTGATGGCGTTCAGCACCGTCGTCGCCTTCTCGGCGGGAAACTTATGGGCGATGGCCCAGCGTGGAGATCGGCTCGCCTGCCCCAGCCGTTGCTGCCAGTCGATGCGGTTGACCTTGTAGACAATGCCGTCGATGTCGTAGGCAAGGCGGGATCGCATTTCCTCGGTGTCGCGGTAATAATTGAGGCAATCATTCAGGTCGGAGCACACCTTGGCCGGATTGGCCGGAAAGCCCCAGGCGATCAGCCGTTGTATAAAATCATACTGGGTCTCAGCCGGCGGCTCGCTCAGTTCCCCGTGGGCGTAAGCGATAAACCGCAAAGGCCGCTTGGCGGTTACCGTCGGGTCCAGTTGCCGAAGCGAGCCGGCGGCGGCGTTGCGCGGATTGGCAAAGGTTCTTTCCTGAGACTCATTCAGTTTTTTGAAATCATCCTTGCCCATGTAGGCCTCGCCGCGCACTTCCAGCACGGCGGGGGCTTCGCCCTTCAGGGTTTGGGGGATGTCGCCGATAGTTTTGAGGTTCTCGGTAATATCCTCGCCGACTGAGCCGTCGCCTCTTGTCGCTCCTCTGATGAAGCGTCCGTTTTCATAGCGCAGCGATACCGACAGTCCGTCGATTTTTGGTTCAGCCGTTACTTCCAGCGGATCGTCCTCGCCCAGCTTCAGGAAGCGGCGAACGCGGACCATGAACTCGGCAACATCTTCGTCGCTGAAGGCATTGCCGAGAGAGAGCATGGGGACGGCGTGGCGAACCTTGCCGAACCCGACGGCAGGGGCCGCTCCGACGCGCCGGGACGGGCTGTTGGGCCTGATCAGATCGGGGAATAATTTTTCGACGGTTTCGTTGCGGCGTCTCAGGGCGTCGTATTCGGCGTCACTTATTGTCGGCGAATCGTTCTGATAATAAGCGCGGTCATGTTCGGCGATTTTTTTGGCGAGGTCTTCAAGTTCGAACGCCGCCTCCAGGGGCGTTAATTCCCGGCTCACGGCCGTGCGCTTCCGAGCAGGCTGCCGGCGGCGGCGCGGGCTTCGTCGGTGATGCCGGCGCCGGCCAGCATGCGGGCGATTTCCTCCTTGCGGGCGTCTTCGGAAAGGAGGGTGACGCCGGTGAACGTTTCCGTATCGTTACTGCTCTTTGACACTTTGAAGTGATGTCGGCCACGCGCCGCCACCTGGGGCGAATGAGTGACCACCAGCACCTGAAAGTCTGACGCCAGCATGGCCAGACGTTCGCCGACGGCGGCGGCCACGGCGCCGCCGACGCCGCTGTCCACCTCGTCAAAGATGATGGTCGGCACCGGGTCGGCTTGGGCGAGGACCACCTTCAGGGCCAGCATGAAGCGGGCCAGTTCGCCGCCCGAAGCGATGGTTTTCAGCGGCCCCGGCGGCGTTCCGGGGTTGGTCGCCGCCATGAAGGCGACATGATCCATGCCGAAGGCGTTCCAGGCGCTTTCGGCCAAGGGTTCGAGCGCCGTTGCGAAGACGGCGTTGCCCAGCTTCAGCGGCTCCAGTTCGCCGTTTAACGCTTTGTCCAGTTCCGTCGCCGCCCGTTGACGCGCCCCGGTCAAGGCGGCGCCGGCCTCGACGTATGCGGCGCGGGACGCTTTCTCCCGGCGCTTCAGGTCTTCCAGTTCGGCGCCGCCGTCTTCCAACGCCGCCACCCGCGTTTCCAGTTCCCGACGAAGGAAGGGCAGGGCCTCACAGTCTGTTCCATGCTTGCGGGCCAGCGCCCTTAAGGCGAACAGCCGTTCCTCGACGGATTCAAGGCTGTTCTGGTCCGAATCCAGATCGGCGCCCGCCTTGTTCAGCAGAGCGGCGCCTTCGGCGGCTTCCGCAGCGGCGCGTTCGAGGGCGGCGATGGCGTCGTCCAGGCGGCCCTCGGCTTTGTCGACAACCCGTTCCAGATGACGGAGGGCGCCGCGCAGGGATTCCTCGACGCCGCGACCGGAGATCATCTCTTCATTGGCCTGATTCATCGCCTCCATCAGCTTTTCGCCATGCATCAGCACCGTGCGCCGGGAGGCAAGTTCTTCTTCCTCGCCCGCTTGCGGATCGAACAGGGACAACTCGCCGACGGCGTGGCGCAGGTAGTCCTCGTCGCGTTGCGCCGCCTCAAGATCGGCCTCCGCCTTCTTTTTGGCGGCGGCGGCGCGTTGCCATTCCTCCCAGGCGGCGGCGGCGCCGCCCAGCGGGGATTTTGTTTCTCCATAGGCGTCCAGAAGCCCGCGATGAGAGGATGAATCGAGCAGCCGTTGGCTCTCGAACTGCCCATGCACCTCAACCAGCGCGTCGCCGAGCGAGCGCAGCAGCGAGACGCTTACCGGCTGGTCGTTGACAAAGGCGCGGGATCGACCGTCGGCGGAAAGCACCCGCCGTAAAAGCAGCGCATTGCCGTCGTCTTCAATGCCGTGTTGCAAGAGAATCTCGCGGACGGGATGGTCCGGGCCGGCGTCGAATTCCGCCGTCACCGAGGCCTGCGCCGCGCCATGACGGACCAGTCGGGCCTCGGCGCGCACGCCGAGCGCCAGGCCCAGCGCATCCAGCAAGATCGACTTTCCGGCGCCGGTTTCGCCGGTGAGGACGCCCAACCCGCCGTGAAACTCCAACTCCAGGCGATCAATAAGAACAACATCGCGAATCGACAGGGAACGCAGCATTCCGCCGACCGCTACCAGAACCTGTACCAGGGGGAGTTTTCTTTCGCCGGAGCGGCTTTGTTGTCTTTCGCCGGGGGTTCCTTGGTCTGGGGAGGAGTCTCCTTGGCGACGGCGTTGATGGGGGGCTTCCAGAACTTGTACCATCTGTCCGTCGGCGCCGGCTTCATGACCGCTTCTTTGGCTTCTCCCTTCGGAGTCGATTTAGGTTTATTTTGCGCGTCCTCTTCCTTGGATTTCCATATCTTGTACCAGGCGTCTTCGTCCTTTTGCGGCGGCGGCGTCTTGATATGGACGATCTTCTTTTCGTCGCTGCCGAATTCGTACCAGGATTTTTCCTTTACCGGACGGAAGGGCTTGTTTTCGACCGTTTCATAGGAGTCGATATACCAATCCGACCCCGGGAAGTTATGGCCGAGAACCGACGCCGTCCTGCGCGCTTCATCATCAATGCCGAGGGCGAAATAGGATTCCGTCAGGCGGTGCAGGGCCTCCGGCACATGGGTCGTGGTCTGGAAGCCGGCGACGACCGCCTTGAACCGGTTTATGGCCGCCAGATAATGCCCCTGGTTCAGATAATAGCGGCCGATCTCCATTTCCTTGCCGGCCAAGTGGTCATTGGTCAGGTCGATTTTGATTCTGGCGTCCCGCGCATACTTGCTTTCGGGGAAACGGGCGGAAACCTCCCGCAGGGATTCAAGGGCCAGCAACGTCATTTTCTGATCACGGCTGACGTCGGATATTTGCTCATAGTAGCAGAGCGCCTTCAGGTAGTGGGCGTAAGCAATATCCTGGCTGGACGGATGAAGCTGGATGAAGCGGTCGAGCGCCACGACGGCGTCATCGTAGTCATTGTTCTGATACAGGCTGTAGGCGGCCATTAACTGAGCCTTGGTCGCCCAGGTCGAGTACGGGTGCTGGCGTTCGACCTCATCGAATATGGCCGAGGCTTCGCGGAAACGCCCGGTGTTGAGCGTGTCCATGCCGTCGTTATAAATTTCGCCCACCGGGCGCTCGACATATTCGGGCGCGGTGTAATCTACGCAGGCGCCCAGCGACAGGAACAGGGCGGCGACGAACGGCAATAAGGGGTTCTTGACCATGGCGGGGCGATTATATCACGCCGATGCCGGGACAATGCAACTTCATAGAAATTAACAGGGGAAAATTCAGGCGGTGGCGGCGATTGCCGATGTCTTGCTTTCAAACCATTCGCCTTCGCCGGTGAGCGATTCGGCCTCGTTGACGCTCATCGTAACGAAACTCCAGGCTTCCTTGTCGGCGAACATGGCATGAAGCAGACGGCTGGTGGCGGCATGTCCGGAGCAGATGCCGTTGAAGCCGCCGATGACGGGAGCGCCGGCCAGATACAGGTCGCCGACCGCATCCAGAACTTTGTGGCGGACGAATTCATCATCAAAACGCAGCCCGCCCTCATTGAGCACTTTGTCGCCGCTGATGACAACGACATTGTCAAGCGATCCGCCCTTGGCCAATCCGGCGGCCCGCAAAGGCTCGACCTCGTGCAGGAAGCCGAAGGTGCGGGCGCGGGCCAGCTCTTTCTTGAACGATCCGTTGATCATGCCGAGCGAGAAGGACTGGCGGGACACCGCCCGGCTTTCAAAATCAATCTCGAAGCCGAAAGAGAAGCCGTTGCCGGGAACCAGCGAGGCTACGCAGTCCCCGTCACTGACCAGGACCGGCTTGTGCAGTTTGATAAAGCGGCGCGGGGCCGACTGTTCAACAATGCCGGCGCATTCAATCAGAAATACGAAAGGCGCGGCGCTGCCGTCCATAATGGGAACTTCCTGCCCGTTGATCTCGATCAGGACGTTATCAACGCCGCACCCGGCGAGAGCCGCCATCAAGTGTTCAACGGTGCCGATCGTGACCCCGTCGGCATTGCCGATGGTGGTGTTCATCCTTGTATCGACTACATTGTCCCAGGAGGCCTGAATCGAGGCGCCGGCTGCGGCAATGTCCATGCGTTTGAAGCGAATGCCGCTGTTTTCCTCGGCGGGGATCAGGGTCATGACGACCTTGTCGCCGGAATGCAGACCGACGCCGGCGCAATTGATGGATGTCTTAAGCGTTTTCTGCTTGACCATCTTCGGTGAGCCGAACTGCCGCACCGACCTGTCGCCGCTCTTTATGAACCCCATAATGACACGCCGCCCCCCATTTGCCGGGCCTGATGCGATTGCGCCGGACTTGCCCCTGGTAACCCTGCGTCCTCTTGCAAAAGAGGATGCCGCCCGAATCTGTGTACCAATAAGCCGGCCTGTGGACAAATCACTCTTTGTTACCGAATGTTACGCATGGCGATCCCTTGTCGTCAGTTAGCCTGTCGGCGTAAAAACGCCGGAATATCAAGCAGATCAACTTCGACCTGACAGGTCGAGATTCGGTCATTGGAATCGAGTCCTCCGAGAAGCTTCTGTTCGCCTTCATTGTCGGCGGCGCTTTCCGGCGCATTGACCTTCACGGGAGGCTTCAGCGTCGCAACTACATTATGAGAGGGTTTGGCGGCGCGGCCGGTGCCGGTAACCCGTTCAAAAAGGCTCAATCCCATTGACTTGACCGCTTTTATTTCGGCCTTAAGTCCGGCCTTGGGACCGCCGTTAGCCATTGCGGCGGCGGCGAAGGGATCGATTGATTCGGGATTTATCCCGGTAATCGGCTCTACCGGCGCCGAAGGAATAAAGGGGTCGGCGGAGCCGACAGACGGCGTTGCAGGGATATGCGCTTCGGCGTCGTCCGCCGATTTCACCGCCTCAACTTCGATCATCGGCGACGGCAATTCGCCTTCATTCACCATCGCCGCCGGTTCCTCGACCGTGCTTTCGGCGACGGCCGGCGCAAAGGCCCTGCCGATTTCTTTCTGTTCTTCCTCATGGCGGGCGGAGGCCGTGGGCTTGCCGACCGCATGGGCCAGATTGATCATGACGGGCGTGGGCCTGGCCATCGCCTCCATGTCCATGCCGGTGGCCACTACCGAGACGCGCATTCTGCCGGCCAGGCTTTCATCGAAGGTGGAGCCGAAGGTAATGCAGGCGTTGACGTCCACTTCCTCGCGAACCCTGTTGGCGGCTTCATCCACCTCAAACAGCGTCATATCGGAGCCTCCGGTGATGTTGATAAGCACGCCTTTTGCCCCCTTCATCGTGGTGTCGTCCAGCAGCGGGTTCGAGATTGCCGCTTCGGCGGCGTCAAGGGCGCGTCTTTCGCCGTCGGCCTCGCCGGTTCCCATCATCGCCTTGCCCATGTCGCCCATGACCGAGCGGATATCGGCGAAGTCGAGGTTGATCAGGCCCGGCATCACCATCAAATCGGTGACTCCCCGTACGCCGGAGTAGAGTACGCCGTCGGCCATCTTGAAGGCGTCGGCAAAGGTTGTCTTTTCGTTGGCGACGCGAAACAGGTTCTGGTTGGGGATGACGATCAGGGTATCGACGAACTGCCCCATTTCCCTGACGCCTCCTTCGGCGATGGTCATGCGTTTTGCGCCCTCGAAATGGAAAGGCTTGGTGATCACGCCGATGGTCAAAATCCCGTGTTCGCGGGCCGTTTTGGCGATCACCGGCGCGGCGCCGGTGCCGGTTCCGCCGCCCATTCCGGCGGCGATGAACACCATATTCGAGCCTTTGATCTGTTCGAGAATTTCATCGATGCTTTCTTCCGCCGCCGCCCGTCCGATTTCCGGCCGCGCCCCGGCGCCCAGACCTTGGGTAGTGCCGCTTCCCATTTGAATGCGGCGCTCGGCGCGTGACTGGGCCAAGGCTTGAGCGTCGGTGTTGGCGACGACGAAATCGACGCCCTCCAATACCGAGGAAATCATGTTGTTGACGGCATTGCCGCCGGCGCCGCCGACGCCGATAACGGTTATGCGGGGTTTCAGATTGTTGGTATCGTTGCCGCCGGGGATGCTCAGTTTAATGCTCATGTCGTTCTCCTGGTAAAACATAGACCGCTTGATTGCTGAAAAAGCTGCTCATCTTAAAAATTCTCTCGTAGCCATTGGCCGAGTCTGTCGAGGCGGCCGCTCGGCTCTTCAACCGGCCGATAGGCTCTGCTCGAATTTTCCACCGATCCGCCGGCGGCGAATTTCAACAGCCCGGCGCAGGTGGCGAACGCCGGGCCGCACATGGATTCCGCCAGTCCGTCAATGGGGAAGGGGCGTCCCATGCGCACCTGCTTGTTAAAGATTCTGCCGGCGAGTTCATGGATGCCCGGCAGTTGGCTGGCGCCGCCGACCAGCACCATGCGGCCGGCAACTTTGCCGAACCCGGCGTCATCCAGTCGGCTGCGCGCCATTTCAAGGGTTTCCTCAAGGCGAGGACGAATGATCCCGACCAGCATCGAGCGCGGCACCTGACAGGAGTCGGCGCCTTTCTCATCGCCGATCAGCGGCGCCCTGATTACTTCGCGGTCGTCGGACGCTGAGGGAATTACGTTTCCGTAAAGGGTCTTCATCCGTTCGGCATGAGTTACCGGCGTTGATATCCCTTTGGCAATGTCGCTGGTAACGTGAATGCCGCCTATCTCAATGATGTCGGTGTGGACAAGTTCGCCGTCGAAAAACACCGAAATGCCGGTGGCGCCGCCGCCCATGTCGATGAGCGCCGCGCCTAATTGTTTTTCATCGTCAACCAGACAGGAAAGGGCCGAGGCGTACGGGGAGACCACCTTGGCTTCGATGTCCAGATGGCAGCGCGCAACGCTGTTGGTCAGGTTGCGCACGGCGCCGGAGGCGGCGGTGACCACATGCATGTTGACGCCCAGCCGCTCGCCGAACATGCCGCGCGGATCGCGAACGCCGCGAGTGCCGTCAATGCTGTAGCCTACCGGAATGGTGTGGACCAATTCATGATCGGCGGGCAATTTCTTCACCAGCCCCGAGGTGTCGAGGATGCGGCGCAGATCGGAATTACCGATTTCATGGCCGTCGATGGTGACTTCATAAGCAATCAATCTTGACTTGGGCGCGCCGCAAGACAGGTTGATAATCACCCGGTTGATGTTTTCTCCGGCCATTTTTTCGGCGGCCTCGACGGAGGAGCGAATGGAGCTTTCCACGGCGTCCATGTCAACGACGGCGCCGCAGCGAAGCCCTTTGGAGGCGTGATGGCCGACGCCGACCACCCGCAATTTATTTCCCGATCCGTCTTTGGCCCCCGTCAAGGGGTCGTTTCCGGGTTCACAACGGGCAATGAAGCAGCATACCTTCGTGGTGCCTACATCCAGCGCTGCGATCAGCCCGTTACGGGCCTTGATTTTCTTCTTTCCCTTTTTCATTCCCTTGGCTTTCTTGTTTTCTTTCAGGTTTCCCTGCCGCCCACTATTTCCGGGGTTTCTAATCTGGGGGTTTTGCGAACGATCAGGCGGTCGGGAATGCGCAGGTCGAGAACCTTGATGTCGCGGTCCAGAACCTGATTGGCGCGTTCGTATTCGGCGAGCCTCGCCCAGGCGTTCTCGGCGTTGTCTTCCGGCAGATGAACGTTGATTCCGTTATTCATCAAAATGTTCCAGCGGCGACCGCCGACCCGCACCGCCGCCTTGGCTTCGGTCAGCAATTCCGGCTGGGTCGCCAGCATTTCAAGCAATTTTGCGGCATGGGCGGGGGCGTCATCGCCGACTACCTGGAAAAGGTCGGAAAAACGGTCCACCCCTTCATTGATGATCACTTTTCCTTCGCTGTCGATAAGGGCGAATTGACCTTTGTTTTGCCAAAGAGCAAACGGTTTACGTTCAGCCACGGTGACGAAAACGATGTCGGGAAGCATCCGCTCAATGGTCGCCGAATGCACCCACGGCAAGGATTCTACCCGCTGTCTGGCGGCGTTAAGATCGAAGGTCAGGATGGGGTCGCCACGGTCTATATGTATTGCGTCCAGCAGATCAAGGCGGGTCGTTTGGCTTCGCCCCATAACCAGGATTTCACGGACAGTGAAACCCAGCTCCCTGGAAACGGCGATGATTTTTCCGTGGGCGCGCTCGGAAACTCTCGCTGCGACGCCGTTGCTTAACAACCATATTCCGCCGCCGAGGAATGACGCGACCGACAGCAACGCCCACAGGGCAAGCGCCGGACGCGAGCGCCACAGGGGAACGACGCGGCGTCGCGGTTGTCCTTTGGCGTTTGTTTCTTTCACCGGTCGCACTCCGCGTTCTCCACCATCCAGGAAACAAGCTCTTCAAATGAGATGCCCGCATGGGCCGCCTGCTCGGGCGTCAGCGATGTATCGGTCATTCCCGGCTGAGTATTGACCTCAAGAATGAACAAGGTATTACCGTCGTAGCGAAAATCGGCTCTGGAAACTCCCCGGCAGCCGAGCGCCTGATGGGCTTTCAGGGCAAGGCGCATAGCCTCGTCGTAGACTTCGGCCTTAAGGTCCGCCGGCAATACATGGACGGAGCCGCCTTTGGCGTACTTCGCGGCGTAGTCGTAGAAGCTGTGTCTGGTGGTAATCTCGGTGACGCCCAACGCCCTGTCGCCCATTACCGCCACGGTGAGTTCCCTTCCCGGCACGAATCGCTCGACCATGACGTAATTGCCGAACGGACAATCGGATTTGGTAAAGGGGGCGGCGCCGTCCTCGTCGCGGACAATGCGAACGCCGACGCTGGAGCCTTCATTCAACGGCTTTATGACATAAGGCCGATCCATGACATCGCCGGCGGCGGCCTCGTCGCGGCGCACTACCTTGTGTTCGGCGACGGGGATTCCGGCGTCGGCGAACAGGCGCTTGGCCATCGGCTTGTCCATGGCCAGGGCCGAGGCCAGCACGCCCGAATGGGTATAGGGGATATCCAGGATGTTGAGTAGGCCCTGTACGCAGCCGTCCTCGCCGAAGCGTCCGTGCAGCGCGTTAAACACGGCGTCGGGGCGAGGGTACAGATGAGTCATCAAGGCCCCCATGTCGCGCTGGATGTCGATGGGCGTGGTGCGGTAACCGGCCTTTCGCAAGGCGTTGGAGACGGCGGCGCCGCTAAGCAACGAGATCTCCCGTTCGGCCGACCAGCCTCCCATAAGAATCGCAATATGTTTGCTCATGATTCGGCCTCTCCGATTTGACTCAGATCGGGAACGCCGATGCGGCGGATTTCCCATTGCAGTTTGATCCCGGCGACCGCAAACACCCGACGGCGGATTTCCTCGCCCAGACCTTCCAGGTCGGCGGCCGTCGCGTTGCCGGCATTGATGAGAAAGTTGCAGTGCTTTTCGGAAACCACGGCGCCGCCGCGACTCAATCCTCTGCATCCGGCGCGGTCGATAAGCTCCCAGGCTTTCATGCCGGGCGGATTGGCGAAGGTGCTGCCGCCGGTAGGCGTGCGCATCGGCTGGTCGGCCCGGCGCTCGGCGGCGATTTTGTCGATGCGCCGCGCAATGACGCCTCTGTCTTCGGGTTGTCCGCGCAGTACGGCGGAGATGAATGTCCAATCCTCGGCGACGCCGCAATGGCGGTAGGTGAAATTCATGTCTTCCGGGGCGAGGTCATGAGCGGCGCCGCTCCCGTCGAGCGCCTTGGCGGAGACGATGCAATCCTTGATCTCGGAGCCGAAGGCGCCGGCGTTCATTCGCAGCGCCCCGCCTATGGTTCCGGGAATGCCGCTGAGAAATTCCAGTCCGCCGATGCCGGCGTCGCGGGCGGCGGCGGCGACATTGACGTCCAGGGCCGCCGCGCCGGCGTGAATTTCCGTTCCCTTGATTTTGATGTCGGAGAAGCCCCGGCCCAGGCGCACCACTACGCCGCGAACTCCGCCGTCCCGCACCAGAAGATTCGAGGCGACGCCGATAACGGTAACGGCGACATCGGACGGTTTGGCCGCCAGAAAAGCAGACAGGTCATCAATGTCGGCCGGCCGGAACATGACCTCGGCGGGACCGCCGACCTTGAACCAGGTGATCCTCGACAGCGCCGCGTCCGCGCTATAGCGGCCGCGCACAACCGGCAACCGCTTAATCAGGGAGGGGGAATGTTTATGCGCCGCCATCATTTGCGGGCCTCCTTGCCGGCGCCGCGCAAACGCCTCAGCGCGTCGGGCAATTCATAGGCCCAGGCGGTGATATTGCCGGCGCCCAGGCACACCACGAAGTCGCCTGCCCCGGCCAGATCATTGATGATTCCCGCCAACTCTCCCGGCGCCGGCAGGGAGACCACCTGCCGGTGGCCGTGGGCGCGCAGACCGGCGACCAGGGCTTCACGGTTAACTCCCTCCCTGGGTTCCTCGCCGGCCGCGTAGACGTCGGCCACCACCACTATGTCGGCGTTGTTGAAGCAGGTGCAGAATTCCTCGAACAGGTTGCTCAACCGGCTGTAGCGGTGCGGCTGGACGACGGCGATCACCTGATTATCGGCGGCGCTGCGCGCCGCTTTGAGCACGGCGGCGATTTCCATAGGATGGTGTCCGTAATCGTCGATCACGGTAATGCCGTCTACTTCTCCCGCCTTGGTGAAGCGGCGCTTGACGCCCTTGAACTCGGCCAGCGCCTTGCGCAGCACTTTTGCATCGATTCCCATCTCGACGGAAATGGCGACGGCGGCCAGCGAATTGAGAACATTGTGGTCTCCGACCATCGGCAGGCGCAGGTCTTTGATGATGCTGCTTTTACTTTCCTCGCGGCAGGTGATGACGGCGTCGAAAGTAACGCCGCCGTTATCTGTCTTCAGATTTATGCCTCTGATTTCAGCCTGGGGACTGAACCCGTAGGTGACGACCCTGCGGCCCGGAACCCTGGGGATCATCGCCTGCACTTCGGGATGGTCGATGCACAGCACGGCGAAGCCGTAAAACGGAATGTTCTCGACGAATGAATCAAAGGCGGCGCGCAACGCATCGAACGTGCCGTAATGATCCAGGTGTTCGGGGTCGATGTTGGTGACTACGGCGATGGTCGCCGGAAGCTTGAGGAAGGTTCCGTCCGACTCATCCGCTTCGGCCACCATCCATTCCCCCTTGCCGAGACGGGCGTTGGTCCCCCAGGCGTTAATGATGCCGCCGTTGATAACCGTGGGATCAAGGCCGGCGGCATCCAGCAGAGCCGCAATCATCGAGGTGGTGGTGGTCTTGCCATGGGTGCCGCCGATAGCGATTGACCATTTCAGGCGCATCAATTCGCCCAGCATCTCGGCGCGGCGCACCACCGGCAACAGCCGCTTGTGGGCGGCGGCGACTTCCGCGTTATCGGGTTTGACCGCCGATGAGATCACCACTACCTGGGCGTCGCCCAGATTTTCCTCCCGGTGGCCGATGGACACCTTGACGCCCATGGCGCGCAGGCGCTTGACGTTGGCGTTGTCGCTGACATCGCTGCCCTGCGCCTTATAGCCGAGATTGTGCAGCACTTCGGCGATGCCGCTCATGCCGATGCCGCCGATGCCGATGAAATGGATGGTGCCGATGGAAAGGGGGAATGCTCTCATGCCGCCTCTCTTTTGCTTTCCGGCCCGCCGCCGGAAGACATCAGTTCAAAGACCATGTCGGCCAGCCGCTTTGCGGCGTCGGGCCGTCCCGCCTTAAGGGCGCAGGCCGCCGTATTGGCGAGGATCGCCGGCAGGCCGAACAGCGACTCAAGACGCGCCGCCAGGGTTTTGGCGTTAAACGAATTCTCCGGCATAAGCCAACCGGCGCCGGCCTCATCCACGGAATGGGCGTTGACCGACTGGTGATCGTCGATGGCGTGGGGATAGGGAACCAGGATGGAAGGACGTCCGACCACCGTGATCTCGGAGACGGTGGAGGCGCCGGCGCGGCCGATGATCAGGTGCGCCGCCGCCAACCGCTCCGGCGCGTCATCGAAGAATGGCTTCAGTTCCGGCGCCATGCCCAGTTGCTTATAGGCGCTGCGGGTTGCTTCCAGGTCTTCGGGGCGGCATTGCTGGGCGATGACGAGGCGCGAGCGGATAGCCTCGGGCAGCAGCTCGACCGCTTTGGGCATGACTTCGCTGAAGACATGGGCGCCCTGGCTTCCGCCGATCACCAGGATGTTGATAGCTCCCTTGTCTCCGAGGGCCGGATAGGGCGTTTCGCGCATCTTGACGATAGAGGCGCGCACCGGCATG